>JALZBE010000020.1 GCA_030947665.1 Vulcanimicrobiota bacterium
CGCCTCGGCGCGCATCGCGACGGCGGTGAGCAGCGCGTGCTCGCGCTCCGCGAGCGTGATCGCCTGCCCGTCGCGCACCACGCGTCCCGTGACGAGCTCGATCACGAGCCCGCCGCGCGGCACTTCCGCGTCGGGCTCGGCGCGATAGCGGCGCACGAACGGCTCGAGGAATCGTCCGTTCTCTCCGCGCGCGACCGCGTCGACCGCCTCGTGCAGCTCCGTAGAGTCGATGCGGAGCGCGAGCGCTGCGGCCTCCGCGCGCAGCGCGCGCCGCCGCGCCGGATTCAGCTCCGCGACGGCGAGCGCGCTGAGCACCTGATAGAACGGAGATCGGCTGCTGGCGGCGGTCTCGCGCGCGACGTCCGCGTAGCGCAGCGCGGTCGCAGGGTCTTCGGCGTTCGCCGCTGCGATCAGGTAGCCCAGCGCGACCCATTTCGGCTGGTCGGCGTGCTGCGGCTCGCCCGCGTGTCCGCGCGCGCACGCCGTGAAGAACGCGAAACCGCGGACGCCTTCGCGCTCCACGACCGCTTCGAGCGCGAACGCGTGCTGCACGAAATCGGCGTCGTCGCCGGCAAACCAGGCGCCGAACGTCGCCTCGGCTTCGTAGAACGCGACGAAGTTTCCGAAGCCGGTCGAGCGCGCGTACTCGATGGCGCGCTCCAGCCGCTCGCGCTCGCTCGCGCGGTCGCCGCGCACGCGCGCGACATCGGCGCCCAGCGTCACCAGCGTGCCGCCTGCCATGAGCGGCATCCCGTTGATGAACGGCCACGCCGCTTCGAGCTCGAACTCCGCCTCGTTCGTGCGGCCCAGCCGCGCGGTCATCAGCGAGCGCAAATACAAGAGCCACGCGTGCATGCGCGTCGTCGGCACGTCGGGCGCGGCGATTTGCGCGCGGAACTCGTCCACCAGCGCGAGCGCCGACTCGTACTCGCCGACGTAGCTGAGCATGAGCACGCGAAACACGTAGAGGTGGATGCGTTCCATCGCGGGCGCGTCGGCGGGCAGCTTCGCCCACATCGTCTCGACCTCGTCGTGCAAGATGCGCGAGTCGACGGAGAACGTGCGCGCGAGCGCCGTTACCGACCACAGCCGCGAATGGCGCAGCACGACCGCGCGGTCGAGCGACGCCAAGATGCGCGCGTACGCGATCGACGGCCCGTCGTCGATGACCTCGATGTGCTCGAGCGCGTCCGCAGCGGCGTTCTGGTCGCCGCGCCCAAGGTGAATCTCCGCCGCGCGCTGGTATTCGGCCGCGCTCTCGTACGCGGCGGCCGTCGGCGCGAGCAGCGCGTCGACGCGCGCGGGATGGCGTTCGAGCAGCGTCGACGCCATGAGCGCATGAACGGCGAACGTGCCGTCGGCGCCGCGCATGACGAACGGCGACGTTTTGGTGAACGCGAGGAACGCGTCGACCGCGGCGTCGTCGCCCAGCGCGAGCCGCACATCGCGCTCCGACGCTTGCGGGATCGCGGACGCTGCGAGCAGGCCGTCCGTGACGGCGACCGACGCGTCGCCCAGCACCTGGTCGGCGAGATACTCGTGCAACTCCTCGTACGCGACGTCGTCGAGCTGGTCGAGCAGCGGATCGAGCCTTCCTTCGTGCGCGAACCGCGCGAGCAGCAGCACGGCGATCGGCCACCCCGCCGAGATGGACGCGACGCGCTCGACGCTTTGGGCGCTCGCGCCCGTCGGCGCGAAGATCGCGTGCATCTCGTCGCTCGAGAAGGCGAGGTCCGACGCGCGCAGGCTGAGGATCTGGTGCGGCGGGGCGAAGCGCGACAAGTGCATGCGCAGCGGCTCGCGCGAGCAGATGACGATCGTGCGGCCCTCGGTCCGGCTCGCCAGCAGCTTCCCCAGCAGTTCGCGCGCGCCGGCATCGCCGATCGCGTCCTCGGCGTTCTCGAACACAAATGTGGAGGCGCCCGGCGGGCGCACGCGCCACGCGGCCAGCGCGACGCCGATCCGGTCGGCGGCGGAGGCGTGGCCGTCACCCAGCATCGCCTCGCTCTGCGAGAGGTTGGCGCTGCGGTCGGGGTTCTCGTCGGCGAGCGCCGGGATCACGTGGCGGGCCAGGTCGGCGTCGGACCGCACCCCGCGGCAATCGCAAACCGAAAGAGCGGTGCCTTCGAGCAGCTGCCGGACGAACGCGGACTTCCCGAAGCCGGCCGGGGCGACGAGGGCGACGATGGCGGGCCGGGCGGCCCGGACGCGCTCGACCAGCGACGTTCGAAAGAGGTCCGCACCCGCGACCGCGGGCGCCGGGAGCATATCCATCGGAAGGTCCGTAAGCGTCTGAGCGAGTTGAGGTCGACCGACTTTCGTCGTCTTAACGACACATTACTTTACACACGCCGCTGTGGACGGTGTGGATGGACGGCCTCTGCGCGAGCCGTCCAGTGCGTGTGGGCGCCGCCCGTTTCGATGGGAACGTTAGCACCGATACGGCGGCCATCCGGCTCGTAGGTTAAGGCGGCGCCTGCTTGCCGAATGCACCGAAACGGCGGGTCCTCGTCGGTGCCATTCTGCACATCGTCATCCTCGGCAACCTCGTTTCCTGGCAATGTGTTTATCCGAGTGCTAATCCCTGAAAGGAACCTCGCGCGTGCGCAACCACGACGAGTTGCTCGAGTTCGAACGGCTTTTCGCCCCCCGCGGGGCGCACGGCCGGTTCGAGCCCAACACCGACGTTCACCTCGACGAGAACGACCGGACGATCGTCGTCCAGGTCGAACTCGCCGGCGCCGACGCCGACTCGCTGCTCGTCTCCGTTGACGACGTGTATCTCACCATCGCAGGCCGGCGCGCACTGCGCGACGTTTCGCGCAACGCCTCGCTCTTGCGCAAAGAGATTCAGTACGGCGAGTTTCTCAAGCAGATCCGGCTCCCCGCACCCGTCTTCGACGACGGCGCGACGGCGCATTACCGCGACGGCATCCTCACGATCCGTCTTCCGCTCGCCCAATCCAAACAGTTCCCGATCGTGCGGACCGAGATCCGCATGACGGTCAGAAGGACCCCCGCGTAATGGCGAAACCCGACAAGGCCCCCGAGATCCTAGGCATCCTGCCGTTGCAAGACGCGGTGCTGTTCCCGAACACCGTCATCCCACTCGCGGTCGTCAAGCGACCCGGCATCCAACTCGTCGAAGAAGCGCTGCGCGAAGGCAAGCAGATCGGCCTCGTCGCGCTCAAGGACAAAGAGACGGAAGATCCCGGGCCCGACGATCTGCGCCGCATCGGCACGATCGGCACGATCCAGAAGATGCTCAAGGTTCCGGACGGCACGCTGCGCTGCATCGTCGCCGGCGGCCCCGTGTTCCGTATCGACCAGTTCGTCGCGACGGAACCGTATCTCGCGTCGACGTACACCGAGCTGCCCGACATCACCAAGGACGGCGATCAGCTCGTCGCGATGCAGCGCAACCTGGGCTCGCTGTTCCAGAAGCTGCTCGGCTATCTGCCGCAGGCGCCGCGCGAGATGGAGATGGAGGTCAACAACATCTCCGATCCCAATTTGCTGGGCTACTTCGTCGCGTCCACGATGCGGTTGGAGACCGCGGACCGCCAGGCGATCCTCGAAGAGCGCGACACCGCGAAGCGCTTGCGCAAGCTCACGATGCTCATCACCAAAGAGCTGGAAGTCGTCGAGCTGGGCCACAAGATCCAGTCCGACATCCAGCGCGAGATGGAAAAGAACCAGCGTGAGTTCTACCTGCGCCAGCAGATGCGCGCGATCCAGGAAGAGCTCGGCGAAGGCGATCCCCAAGTCGCCGAAGCCAACGAGCTGCGCAAGAAGATCGACGACGCCAAGATGCCCGAGGACGTCAAGAAGGCGGCCGATCGCGAGCTCGACCGCATCACGAAAGTGCCGACGGCGAGCCCCGAGTACAGCGTCATCCGCACGTACCTCGACTGGCTCACGCAACTGCCGTGGGGCGTGTCGACGTCGGATCAGATCGACATCGGGCGCGCGCGCGAGATCCTCGACGAGGATCATTACGACCTCGAAAAGATCAAGGACCGCATCGTCGAGTACCTGGCCGTCGGCAAGCTCAAGAACAAGCTGACCGGCCCGATCCTCTGCTTTGTCGGCCCGCCGGGCGTCGGCAAGACGTCGCTCGGGCAGTCGATCGCGAAGGCGATGGGCCGGAAGTTCGTGCGCCTGTCGGTCGGCGGCGTGCGCGACGAAGCCGAGATTCGCGGCCACCGCCGCACGTACATCGGCGCGATGCCGGGCACGATCGTGCGCGCTCTGCGCGACGCCGGGACCAACAACCCGGTGATGATGATCGACGAGATCGACAAGGTCGGCGGCGACTTCCGCGGCGATCCGCAAAGCGCGCTGCTCGAGGTGCTCGACCCGGAGCAGAACAACACGTTCCGCGACCACTACCTCGACCTGCCGTTCGATCTCTCGCGCGTGCTGTTCATCTGCACGGCGAACACGCTGGACTCCATCAACGGCGCGCTGCGCGACCGCATGGAGATCATCAACCTCTCCGGCTACACCGAGCTGGAGAAGCTGCAGATCGCGAAGCGCTACCTCGTGCCCAAGCAGAAGAAAGCCAACGGGCTCAAAGAAGCGCAGGTCGGCATCAGCGACGGCGCGCTCAAGCAGATCATCGTCGACTACACGCGCGAGGCCGGCGTCCGCAACCTCGAGCGCGAGATCGGCACGACGTTTCGCAAGGTGGCGCGCAAGGTCGCCGAGGACGCGAAGTACCGGCTGAAGATCAAGCCGGAGAATCTCGTCGAGTTCTTGTCGAAGCCGCGCTTCTACAACGAGGTCAAGCGCCGCACCGCGTCGGTCGGCGTCGCGACGGGGATGTTCTACACGCCGGTCGGCGGCGACATCCTGTTCATCGAAACGAGCGCGATGCCCGGCACCGGCAAGTTCACGCTGACCGGCCAGCTCGGTGACGTGATGAAAGAATCGGCGACCGCGGCCATCTCGTTCCTGCGCTCGCGCAGCGCGGAGCTGGGCTTGCCCGACGACTGGTTCGGCAAGCACGACCTGCACATCCACATCCCGGCCGGCGCGATCCCGAAAGACGGTCCGTCCGCGGGCATCGCAATGGCAACGTCGATCGCATCGCTGCTCACCGGGATGAAAGTCGATCCGGAAGTCGCGATGACCGGCGAGATCACGCTCACCGGTCAGGTGCTGCCGATCGGCGGGCTCAAGGAGAAAGTGCTGGGCGCGAAGCGGGCCGGGATCAAGAAGATCCTCATCCCGCGCCGCAACGAGATCGATCTCGACGACGTGCCCAAGGAAGTGCGCGATGCGATCCAGTTCATCCCGGTCGACGAGCTGAGCGAAGTGTTCGAGAACGCGCTCGGCAAGCGGGTGATCACGCCGGTGCTGCTCGGCGCGCTCGAAGAGCCGAGCACGCGCCGCAACAACGTCGTCGCGCTGCGCCCCAGCGCGAAGCGCAACGGGACGCAGCGAACGCCGCGGACCGCACGCGGCGCCGCACCAAAGCGCAATCGCTGAGACGCATCAACGACTGAGCGACACCGGTCGGCCTCGTTAGCGGTCGATCGGCGTCGCGACGCGGTAGAGCCGGCCGCGGTGATCGTCGCGCGTGCCCTCGTGCAGGGTGCGGGCGGCGTGGCGTTCGGAGCCGAGGATCACGCGGCGTTCTTCCAAATTGTCGAAGCGGCGGTCCGGGACGGCGACGAGCAGGTCGAACGCGCGGTCGCTCAGGGCGGCATGATCGAGCTCGTGGCCGAGGCCGAGCGCCGGCGACTGGCGGCCGTGGCCCGTCGTGCGCATCGCGCTCGTCGGGTCCCAGCGGATCGTGTGCGTGTCGGGCTGGTACGAGTCGTCCCCGCGATGGTTGATGACGATGCGGTGCGGGGCGCCGCTGTGCTCGACGCGCCGGATGAGCGAGCGTTCGACCGCGTCGCGGCGTAAGTACGCGAGCGCGCCGTCGACCAGCGCCTGCGCGGCGCGGGGGATGGCGAGCGAGCCGTAGTGGACGGCGGGCATTCTCATGGCGCCCGTGAGATCACGCGCGCGATCCGTGCGGCAAGTGCAACCGCCGCGACGCTGCGGTGTTGTCCCATGAGTGGCCACTGGAACGATAGGACGGACGATCGGGACGAGCGCGGTGCGCCTCGACCTGCGGCTCGTCGTCGCGATCGGGGCCGTGTGGCTGTTCTGGGGCTCGACGCTCGCCGGGATCCGCTACGCGCTGGGGTCGATGCCGCCGTTCGCGATGGTGTCGGCGCGCTTTTTGCTGGCCGGCGCGATCTTGTACGCGATTTGCGCGCTGCGCGGCCGGGCGCGCGCGACGCGCGCCGACGTCGTGCGCGCCGCCGTCACCGGCGCCAGCCTGCTGCTGATCGGCAACGGCACGACGGCGTGGAGCGTGCAGTACCTGCCGACCGGCATCACGTCGCTCTTGCTCTCGATGTCGCCGGTGTGGATGGCGATCATCGCGTTCGTGTGGGGCCGCGAGCGGCCGACGCGGCTCGCGGTGGCGGGCATGCTGCTCGGCTTCGCGGGGCTCGCGCTGCTGCTGCAGCCCAAGGCGACGAGCGCGCTGCCGCTGTGGCCGGCGGTCGCCGCCGTGCTCGCGAGCGTGTCGTGGTCGTTCGGTTCCATCTACCAGCGCCGCGCGCCCAAGACGAATGACCTCGTGCTCGCGACCGCGCTGCAGATGCTCTTCGGCGGCGCGCTGCTGGGGGTCGAGGCGGCGTTCTTCGGCGACTGGCGCGCGCTCGACGTCCACGCCATCACGGCCGCGTCGCTGGGCGGGTTCGCGTGGTTGGTGGTCTTCGGCAGCCTCTTTGCGTACAGCGCGTTTCTGTACACGATGCAATCCGCCAGCACGGCGCTCGCGTCGACGTACGCCTACGTCAACCCGATCGTCGCGGTGCTGCTTGGAATGATGCTGTTCCACGAGCGCTTCACGCCGCTCGAGGCGGTTGCGAGCGCGGTGATCCTCGCCGGCGTGGCGCTCATGATGGTGCCGGCGCGACGAGGACCGTCGGGCAGCGTGGCGGTCTAGCCGCCGCCGGCGATCTGCGCGTGCGTCTCCGGATCGCTCGCGATCTTGACGTCGAACGAATCGATCTGTGCGCTGACCGGGATCTGAAACGGTCCGACGCGCACGGAGCCCTGCGCACGGAGCGTGAACTGAAACTCGAAGAGCTCTGGCGTCTGGCCGCTCGCCGGCACCGTCCGACAGTTGTTGATCGTGCCGATGACGTTGATGCCGGGCGTCGCCGCGACCGTCGTGCTTTGTCCGTTTGCGACCGACGCGATCGTCGAGCTCGCACCGGCCGGCGCGCTGAGGACGACGCTGAGCGAAGCCGGAACCTTCTTCCCGCCCGACGTGTCGCAGAAGACCTGCGTGGTTGCGCCGATCTGAATTCCCAGCGCGGAATAACCGGTGACGTGTGGTCCGAAGACGCTCTGTGCCATGCGGGTCACTTCGCGCCCGCTCGTCGCCGGCCTCGTCGAGCGCGGCGGCGCGGCGTTCAGCGCGCGAAGCGGCCCGGTGCGAACAGGTCGAGCGGGAACTCGGGCGCCTCGTCCGCGAGCAGCGCGGCGACGATCTCGCCGACGACCGGCGTGAATTTGTAGCCGTGGCCGGAGAAGCCGCCCGCTAACACTACGCGGGGCTGGCGCGGATGCGCGCCGATCACGAAGTGCTCGTCGGGCGTGTTGGAGTACATGCATGCCGACGCGCGCAAGAACGTGCCGTTCGCCGCCGGCACGAACGATGCGAGCGCCGCGCGCACGAACGCCATTTCGTCCTCGTGCACGGCGCGGTCGAGCGCGTCAGGATCGGTGTCGACGCCGCTGCCGTGATGCGCGACCTTCGCGCCGCCGCCGAAATCCGGGAAACCGTAGAACATCCGCTGACCGTCGCGCTCGCAGCACCAGATCGGCAGTCGTTCGGGCGACACCGCGGCGCGGTCGTTCGGCGCGAACCAGAACTGCACGTTGCGTTCGATGCGCAGCGGGATGCCCGCGTCGGGCGCGACGCGCGCGAACCACGGCCCCGCGCAGATCGCGAGCCGCGCCGCGTCCACGTGCGTGCCGTCGCCGAGCGCGACGCGCACGCCGGCGTCGCCTGCGTGCCAGCCCGTCGCCTCGACGCCGAAGCACAGTTCCGCGCCGGCGGCCGCCGCATCGAGCAAGTGCGCGTGCACGCCCGCTTCAGGAAACACCGCGCCCGCGATCGCTTCGTACACGCCGATCTCGTCGTCGCGCGGCGTGGTCGCGGGAAAGTGCCGCCGTAATTCGGCGGCGTCGTACACCTCGTGCGCGAGCTGCCACTGCCGCGCGCTCGCGAGGGTACCCGCGACGACCGGCGTCTCGGGGCGGCCGACGAACAAGCCGCCGGTCTGCGCGCGCAGCGTCGTCGCCGTGCGCGCCGCGAGCGCGTCCCACAGCGCATACGCGCGGCGCAGCAGCGGCACGTAGTCCGGCGACTCGAAGTACGCCTGGCGGATGATGCGCGTGTCGCCGTGCGACGAACCGCGCGCGTGCGCCGGACCGAAGCGCTCGATCCCGAGCACGTGCAGGCCGCGCGCGGCAGCGTGCGCCGCGACGGCGCTGCCCATCCCGCCCAGGCCGAGCACGATCGCGTCGTAGCGCACGCGAATCCTAGGAGACGAACACCGCGCCGGCGGGGCCGTCGAGCACCTCGCCGACGATCGCGGCGGTGCCCAGATCGCTCAGCTCGGCGAGGATGCGCTCCGCGCCGTCGCGCGGGATCGCGATGAGCAACCCGCCCGACGTCTGCGCGTCGGACAGCGCGATGCGGTGCGCTTCGCCGACGCCGTCCGCATACTGTGTGAAGCGCGCGTGCTCCGCGAGGTTGTCGTGCGTACCGCCGGGGACCGCGCCGCGCGCGATCAGGTCGAGCACGCCGGCGAACAGCGGCACGCTGTGCGCGTCGAATGCGAGTGCGACGCCCGACGCGCGCGCCATCTCACCCCCGTGCCCGACGAGGCCGTAGCCCGTCACGTCGGTGGCGCCGTGCGCGCCGTGCGCGAGCATCGCGCGCGAGGCGCGGTCGTTGAGCCGCGCCATCTGCTCGATCGCGGGCGCGAGATCGGCGTCCGAGATCATATCGCGCTTGCGCGCGGTGGTGAGGATGCCCGTCCCGAGCGGTTTGGAGAGAAGCAGCGTGTCGCCGGGACGGGCTCCGCCGTTCCTAACGACCCGTTGCGGATGAATGGTTCCGGTGACCGCCAGCCCGTACTTGGGCTCGGCGTCCTTGATCGTATGGCCGCCGACGATCACGACCCCCGCCTCGGCCGCCACCGCGGCGCCGCCCGCGAGGATTTCGCCGAGCAGTTCGGTGCCGAGCTCTTCGACGGGGAACGCGGCGATGTTGAGCGCGGTAAGCGGGACGCCGCCCATCGCGTAAATGTCGCTCAGCGCGTTGGCCGCGGCGATCCGGCCGAAATCGAACGCGTCGTCGACGACCGGCGTGAAGAAGTCGACCGTCTGAACGAGGGCCAGCTCGGCGCTGAGGCGGTAGACTCCGGCGTCGTCGTTCGTCGCGTGTCCGACGAGGACGTTCGGGTCCGTGACGGGCGGCAAGCGGCGCAGGACCTGCGCCAGGTCGGCAGAGCCGACTTTACTCGCTCAACCCGCGCAGGCCGAGTACGCCGTCAGCCGGATCTTGCGACCGGGGGACTTCATCGGATGTCGAATACACCGCGCAACGCCGAACGTCCGCCGGAGAAGCCGTTGTCGAAGAACTTGCTCTTCATCCCGGGTCCGGTCACCGTGTCCGAATCCGTGCTCACCGCATCGGCGCAGCCGATGATCGACCACCGCGGCCCCGAGTTCAAAGCGCTCCTCGAGCGCATCTCGGCGCGGATGAAGCCGCTCTTCGGCACCGAGCACGCCGACGTGGTGCTGCTCGGCGCGTCGGGGACGGGCGGGCTCGAAGCCGCGGTCGGCAACGTGTTCGGCCCCGGTGACCGCATCCTCGCGTGCCCGATCGGCGTGTTCGGCGAACGGCTGATCGCGCTGGCGCGCGTGTTCGGCTGCGAGGTCGAGGTGCTCGACACGCCCTGGGGTAGCGCGCTCGACCCGGAGGCGCTGCGCGCGCGGCTCGACGCGAACCGCGGCGAGAAGCGCTTCGACGGCGTACTGCTGACGCACAACGAGACGTCGACCGGCGCGCAGAACGACATGGCGCCGCTCGCCGAAGTGCTGCGCGGCTACGGCGCGTACGTCGTGGTCGACTCCGTCAGCGGGCTCGGTGCGAGCGATTTCGCGATGGACGAGTGGGGCTTCGACGTCGTCGTCGCCGCGTCACAGAAAGCGCTCGCGGCACCGCCCGGCATCGCGATGGTGGCCGTCGCGCCGCGCGTGTGGGAACGCATCGATGCGAACGTGAGCGCGCAGCGGTTTTATTTCGATTTGAAAAAAGCGCGCGAGTTCGCGACGATCGGCCAGACGCCGTGGACGCCGCCCGTTTCGATCGTGTTCGCGCTCGACGCGGCGCTCGACGAGTTCGAGCGCACCGGCGCCGCCGCGGTGCACGAACGCCACGCGCGCTACGCGCGCGCTATTCGCGCCGCCGCGCACGCGCTCGGCCTGACGCTATACTCCAAGGAGGGCGCGCACTCGCCGACGGTCGTCGCGATCGACGTTCCGGCCGGGATCGACGGCGACGCGATTCGCACGAGCCTGCGCACGTCGCGCGGCGTGATCGTCGGCGGCGGCCAGAAACAGCTCAAAGGCAAGATCGTGCGCATCGGAACGATGGGCGATCTCACCCAGACCGACGTGCTCGGCGCGCTCGGCGCGCTCGAGATCGCGCTGCTCGAAGCGGGCGTGCCGGTCCGGCTGGGCACCGGCGTGCAAGCCGCGCTCAACGTGTTTCTGGAGGCCGAACAGCCCGCCGCGGTGTAGCGGCTCGCATGATCGGCCGTCTCGTGCCCGTGCTCGTCGCCGCGTCCTCGCTGCTCGCTAGCGCGCCTGCGGGCGCCGCAGCCGACCCGCCCGATCCCTGCGCGCTCGTGACGAAAGCCGACGCCGCGGCGGCGATCGGCGCGCCGATCGCGAGCGTGAAGGCGATGACCGCGGGTCCTAGCCGAAGCTGCTCGTTCCACGGGGCGAAGTCGCTGCAGTCCGTGGTCGTCACGGCCTTTCGCTACGCCTCCCCGGCGGAGGCGCACACGCGTTTCATCGACATCGTCAAGCAGACGGCGAGCGCGGCTTCGGCGCCGGCCACCAAGCTCAACGGCGTCGGGGACGAGGCGGTCTCGATCATCTCGAACGTCTACGCCCGCAAAGGCACCGCCGCGCTCGTCTTCAACATCTTCGGCGTCCGTGGGCCGCCGCTGACCGCGCGCGCCGTCGCGCTTGCAAGGCACACCCTCGCGCATTTGCGCTGAAGCGGGCGGTCCAGTCGGAAATCTTTGCCGGAACCAAGCAAGAGCCCCGAAGGAAAGCTTCGGACCGACGAAGCACTTTTCCGGACGCGGGCCACCGCGGAACGATATAAAGAAAGAGGCCGAGCGTATTGCACGACCTGGCTCAGCAAATCGTCAGCGGTTTGGCGACCGGTTCCATCTTCGCGAGCGTGGCGCTCGCGCTGGTGCTCATCTACCGGGCGATGGGGATCATCAACTTCGCGCAAGGTGAGCTGGCGATGTTCACCACGTACATCGCGTGGCAGCTGACGCAGACCGGCATGCCCATGCTGCTCGCCTTCGCGTTGGCCGTCCTGATCGCGTTCATCGGCGGGGTGGCGCTGGAACGCATCGTCGTGCGGCCGGTGGAGCGGGCGCCGCAGCTCACGGTGGTCATCGTGACGCTGGGTCTCTTCACGGTGTTCAACGGGCTGGCGGGCTGGTTCTGGGGCTACGTCGTGAAGTCGTTTCCGACGCCGTTTCCCACCGCGCCGCTCAATATCGCCGGGGTCGCCTTCTCCGCGCAGGACGTCGGCGTTATCGTCGTCTCGCTCATCACGCTGGGGCTGATCACGGTCTTCTTCCAGAAGACGAAGATCGGCCTCGCGATGCGGGCCGCGGCGCTCTATCCCGAGCAGAGCCGCGTGCTGGGGATCAACGTCGGCTGGATGCTCGCCCTGGGCTGGGGGCTGGCCTCCATGGTCGGCGCGATCTCGGGAATCATGGTTGCGCCTTCGTTGTTCCTCGATCCGAACATGATGCAGAGCATCGTCGTCTACGCGTTCGCCGCCGCTGTGCTCGGCGGAATCGAAAGCCCGATCGGCGCGGTCGTCGGCGGGCTCATGCTCGGCGTCGCACTCAACCTGCTCGGCACGTACGTCGAAGCGATCGGCAACGAGCTGCGGCTCGCGGCCGCGCTCGCGATCATCGTCGTGGTGCTCATGGTGAAGCCGTCGGGATTGTTCGGCCGCGCCACGGTGCAGCGCGTCTAGTGCGGAGCCGCTGATGCGTCGGAACGCGGCGCACTGGGTACCCGTCGCAATCGCGGTCGCCGTCATTGCCGTGCTGCCCGCGATCGTGCCGTCGTTCGTCGTGTTCGATCTCATCTTCGTCGCCGCGTACGCGATCGCGGTCCTGGGCCTCGTCGTCCTCACCGGGATGAACGGCCAGATCTCGCTCGGCCACGGTGCGTTCATGGCGCTTGGGGGATACGTCGCGGCGGTGCTCGCGCACAACGCCGGCTGGCCGTATTGGATCGGCGTTCCGCTCGCCGCGGTGGCGTGCGGCGCGTTCGGCATTTTCATCGGGCTCATTGCGCTGCGGCTCGCCGGCGTCTATCTCGCGCTCGCGACGTTCTCGCTAGCCGTTGCGACGCCGTCGTTCCTCAAGCATTACAAGAGCATCACCGGCGGCTTCGGCGGGATGTCGCTCGAGACGGTCAAGGCGCCCGCGTGGTTCCCGCTCGATGCGCAGCACTGGCTGTACTACGTCGCCTGGGCGGTCGCCGGCGTCTGCTTTTTGCTGACGGCGCTGCTCGTACGCGGAACGTTCGGACGCGCGCTGCGCGCGCTGCGCGACAATCCCGTCGCGGCGGTATCGTTCGGCGTCAATCCGTATTACTACAAAACGCTTGCGTTCGGTTGGAGCGCGGTGCTCGCGGGTGTTGCCGGAGCGTTCTTGGCGATCGCGACGGCGTTCGTCAGCCCGGACACGTTCAGCTTCGCGCTCTCCATCACGCTGCTGATCGGTGCGGTGCTCGGCGGAATCCTGACGTTCTGGGGCGCGCTCGTCGGCGCGCTCGTCATCGAGTTCTTACCATTGCTCGCACAGCAGGTCAATGCCGCCGCACCGA
>JALZBE010000228.1 GCA_030947665.1 Vulcanimicrobiota bacterium
ATCGAGGACGCAACGCTGCGCGCGGCGATGCTCGACCTCTTGCGCAACCCGCGCGCGCTCTATGCGCGGCGCCATGCGACGGCAGCGGCGCGTACCGGCGTTCGCGATGCGCTTGCGCGCGCCGGCTTCGCGACCGCCGACGCGCCCGTGCGGGGCATCTTCCCGCCGGGCACCGAGCCCGAAGCGACGACGAGCGTGCAACCGTTTTGGGCGGCGCCCGGGTCGTCCGAGGGCTCGCACCACGCCTATCCCGGCGGGCTCGCAACGCACGAGGCGTTCAATGCGGCGATGGCTACGCAGTTCGCGTCGTCGTACGACACGCACTATTTCGGCGGCCGGCCCACCGTGTCGCGCGATACCGTGATCGCCGCGGCCCTGTATCACGACGTCATGAAAACGCTCGTGTTCGGATGGAACGACGACGGGACGCTCTTCGAAGAGTTGAGCATCGCAGGTACCGGCGCGCATCATATACTCTCCGCGGCCGAAGCGATCGCGCGCGCGCACGATGCGCGCTTCGTCACGACGCTGCTGTGCGCGCACGCCGCGCCGTCGTTGGGCGACGAGGCGAAAGTCGTCGCCTGGTGCCGGGCCGCCGCGATCGTCGCGGGCGTTGACGCGGTGGAATACGGTCTCGTGAAGCGCGACGGCGCGACCTACGCGCTCGCGGCCGACCCCGTTCCGCTCGAGGCGTTCGTGAACTATCTCAGCGATCACGACTTCGTGGTGTCCATCCACGCGATGCGCCTAATCTCCGCGCGCTTGCAGCAGCGTTGGTCGCGACAGGAAGGTCTGACCCGGCTGGCGCCCACGTTCCCGTGGTACCGGTCGATGATCCTCGCGCGCACGACTGCGCTCGCGCTGTACGACACCCTCGCACGCAATGGTGCAAATGCGTTCGAGCGGGCGCTCGTGCGCACCGAATCCCAGCTGGCACCGCTGCACGTTTAACCGATCCGGGCTAGCGCCGCCCGGCTCCGCAATAGCGCGGCCTGCCGGACGAGCGGTTGCCTCGCCATAACCAAGCGGGCGAGGCGGCGAGCATAGCGTATAACCGACGGCATGAACGGGCAAACGCAAACCGACGGCTTTCATCTCGTGCTGGACGCGCTCAAGCTGAACGGGGTCGAGAACCTCTACGGCGTCGCCGGGATTCCGATCACCGATCTCCTCCGGCTCGCACACGCCGAAGGCTTTCGCTACATCGGCTTCCGTCACGAACAATCTGCGGCAAACGCAGCTGCGATCGCCGGCTTTATCACGGGTAAGCCCGGCATCTGCATGACGGTCTCGGCGCCGGGCTTTCTGAACGGTGTCGTCGGACTGGCGAACGCAACCGTCAACTGCTTTCCGATGGTGCTGATCAGCGGCTCCAGCGACCGCGCGATCGTCGATCTCGAGCAGGGCGACTATGAGGAGATGGATCAGCTCAGCGTCGCGCGCCCGCATTGCAAGGCGGCGTATCGCATCAACCGTCCGCAGGACATCGGGCTGGGGGTCGCGCGCGCGATCCGCGCTGCAGTCTCCGGACGGCCGGGCGGCGTCTACCTCGACCTCACCGCGGAGGTTCTGGGCTCCGCGCTCGACGTCGAGACGGCGCGCAAGTCGCTGATCAAGGTCGTCGATCCGGCACCCGCGCAAACGCCCTCGCCCGAAGCGGTGACGCGCGCACTCGAGCTTCTGGCCTCGGCTGAGCGGCCGCTCGTGCTTCTCGGCAAAGGCGCAGCCTACTCTCGCGCCGACGCAGAGATTCGGACGTTCATCGAAACGACCGGCGTGCCGTTTCTTCCAATGTCGATGGCGAAGGGACTGCTGCCCGACAACCATGCGCAATCGGCTGCCGCAGCGCGCTCGTTCGCGATCGGTCAGGCCGATGTCGTCATGGTGATCGGCGCGCGCCTGAATTGGCTGCTCTCGCACGGCAAGGCGCCGCTCTGGTCGGACGACACAAAGCTGATCCAAATCGACATCGCGGCGTCCGAAATGGACAGCAACCGCGCGATCGCGGCACCCGTGGTCGCCGACATCGCGTCGGCGATGAAAGCTTTCAACGCCGCGCTCCGGCCCGGTCAGATCAAACCCAGCCAGAAATGGCTCGACGACATCAGCTCGCGCAAGCAAAAGAACGTCGAGAAAATGACGGCGCGCCTCGCGGCAGAGCCGAGCCCGATGAACTTCTCGAGCGCTCTGCGCGCGGTCCGAGACGCACTGGCCGGACGGCCCGACGTGTACATCGTGAACGAAGGCGCCAATACGCTCGACTTCGGTCGTAACATCATCGACATGTTCGAGCCGCGCCATCGCCTCGACAGCGGGACCTGGGGCGTCATGGGCATCGGGATGGGCTATGCGATCGGCGCCGCGGTGGAGAGTGGCAAGCCGGTCGTCGCGCTCGAAGGCGATTCGGCGTTCGGCTTTTCCGGCATGGAGATCGAAACGATCTGCCGGTACAACCTGCCGGTGGTGACGGTAATCTTCAACAACAACGGGATTTACCGCGGCGATCCGGACGGTGAGGCTCCCTCGCCGACCGGCTTCATCGCCGGCGCGCGCTACGAGCGGATCATCGAGGCGTTCGGCGGAGTGGGCGTGCACGTGACGGACACGGCGGGGCTGCAAAGAGCTGTGAGCGACGCGCTCGCCTCCGGGAAGCCCGCGTTGATCAACGCGGTGATCGACCCGACCGCGGGCACCGAGAGCGGTCACATCCAGAGCTTGAATCCCAAGAGCGCACTCGTGTCATGAGTGCGCGGCGAGCAGCTTTCCGAAGCGTTCGTGAACTACCTCAGCGACCATGACTACGTGGTGTCGGTCCACGCGACTGCTGCGCACGGAGTCGCAGCTCGCGCCGTTGCGCTTGTAACGGTGCCGCGGTCCGCGCGACGCGCTACTCGCCGAGCATCGCGTCGAATTCCGCAGCCGTGAGTCCGGTCTGACGACGAATCGAGCGCAGCGTCCCGGGCGCGAGGGTCTGCGACGAGTGGACAGGCACGATGACGACCCGGCCACCCGGACCGCGCAGAAAATGGTGCGACCCACTGACATGCGAGAGCATGAATCCGCGACGCATGAGGCCTCGCACGACGTCACGCCCAGCGATTCGCGGCGAACGCGCCATCGGTTACACGCGCCGCGCGGGAGTTACGATTGTTGTACGGTGACTTCCGCGATCTCGGTGCGGCTCGCGGGCGCGGGGACCGCCAGCCCTTCTTTCCGAGCGAATTCCAGATAGCCGACGATGAGTTCGTGCGTCCGCTCCAGCGCCTCGTCGCGCGTGTTGCCATGCGTCGATGCGAAATCCAGCGCGGGCACATATGTCACGAACTCGCCGTCTTGCTCTTCGATGACGATCGGATACGTCATGGTGGTACTCATGGAGACGAGCGGCGTTCGACGGTCGCGCGGCCGGTCCCCGGGCGGCAATCGCATAGGAAGGGCCGTAGCATGCTGCCGAACGTGGTTTTGGTTTACCATCATTGACTCCATTCGAGCGTTCCGTAGCGGTATCGTTGATTGCTGGAATATGTTGTACCATCAGTGTTTTCGTCTCGTGAGGCAGTCGCTGCTACAATATATGGCCGTAAGGTACAGTGTAGCATACTGCGCTCCGGCCGTCTATTCCTGCGGTCGAATCGAGACATACCTCGATGACCGAAACGGCCGCCGCACGGCTCAAGCGCCTGCGCGAGGAACGCGGTGTTACCATCGCCGCGTTGGCCCTGGAAGCCGGCGTGTCCGAAAGCGCGGTCAGGCAGCTCGAGACGGGGAACGTGAAGAGTCCCAGTTTTGCGGTGGGCTTGCGGCTAGCCCACTATTTGGGCGTCGACCCGTATTACTTGGCATTCGGTGAGAGCTCGAATCTGGACGAGCGGCTGCTCATCGTCGAGCGCCGCGTCACCAAGCTCGAACAACGCGTCGCCACGATCCCGGCGACGCGCCGTTAAGCGCAGCCTACGCGGATGCGAAAAGCTTTCCGAAGCGCTCTTCGAACGCTTCCGGGTCGAGGTTCGTCTGGGCGGACAGGCGCGATAGGCGCGGTTCCGTGAGGTCTTGTTCTTCTAGGCGGATCATGTACTTGCGCGCGACCTCGTAGGACTCGGTCGTCACGTCGACCATGCGCACGCGGATGCGGCCCGTGGCCTTGTCGAGCATCGATTCCAGCGTCACCGGGACGATACGGCCGCCGGCGAGCGCGATCAGCGCGCCGCTGCCGCCCCCGAGCAGGTAGCGCACCGCGCCGTAGCCCAGCGTGCGCGTGTACTCCGCGTCGAACGGGATCGGCTTCGCGCTGCGCAGCTCGTAGCCGATGTCCTTCGGAACGACGGTCGCGTCGATGCCGATTTCCTTGATCCGCGCGCGCACCGCATCGCGCAGCACGCTTCCTAGCGGAACGTCCGCGAGGCGCACGTGGCCGTACGCGTCGCGCGTGGCCGTCGAGACCGCCGCGAGCTCCTCGGGCGCGATGCGCTCGGCGACGCCTTCGGCGATCACCGCAACTCCGTGGTCGTGCCCGGACGCGAGCCGTTTCACGATCGCGCCGACGATGGTGTCGACCACGTCGTCGAGCGCGATCTTTTCCCCGACGAACTCCTCGGGGATGATCGCCAGCGTCGCACCCGCCGCCTTGCAGATTCCGAGCGCGAGCGCGCCTGATTTGCGGCCCATCGTCACCGCGAGATACCACCGCGACGCCGTGCGCGCGTCTTCCATCAAGTTCTCGACGATCGCCGAACCGACCGCGCGCGCCGTCTCGAACCCGAACGTCGGCGCGTTGTCGGGCAGCGGCAGGTCGTTGTCGATCGTCTTGGGGACGGTGGCGACGCCGATGCGGCCTTTCGTCTCGGCGGCGATGCGCGTGGCGCCGAACGTCGTGTCGTCGCCGCCGATCGTGATCAAATAGCGCACGCCCAGCATCGTCAGCGAACGAATGCACCGTCGCAGCGAGTCGGGATCGCTCGCCGGATTGGTGCGCGAGGTGCGCAGCATCGAACCGCCCGAAAAATGCAGCCGCGACACGTCCTCGATCTGCAGCTCGGTGACGTGCGACGTATCGCCGGCCACCAGGTGGCGATAGCCTTCGTAGATGCCGAGCACGCGCAGCCCGTGGTTGCGCGCCTCGATCGTCGCCGACGCGATGACGCCGTTGATCCCGGGCGCCGGGCCGCCGCCGACCAGGATCGCGAGCGTCTCGTCCGCGTTCATCACGCCGTCCTCACACCGCCGCGGGCGTCGTCGCGGCTCCCATCCGCGTGCGGAGCTCCGTGTCGAGCGCGTCGAGGAACTGCGTCGTGGTCAGCCACGGCTGATCCGGCCCGATCAAGATCGCGAGATCTTTCGTCATCTTGCCGGACTCGACCACGTCGACGCACACCTTCTCCAGCGTCTCGGCGAAGCGCGTCACGTCGGGCGTGCCGTCGACCTTGCCGCGGTGCGCCAGCCCGCGCGTCCACGCGAAGATCGACGCGATCGGGTTCGTCGACGT
>JALZBE010000229.1 GCA_030947665.1 Vulcanimicrobiota bacterium
CGCAGGACGTCGTCGGGATGCATTTCTTCAGCCCCGCGAACGTGATGAAATTGCTCGAGATCGTGCGCGGCGCGAAGACGTCGCCCGAGACGATCGCAAAAGCGCTCGCCTTCGCGAAGCAGATCAAGAAAGTCGGCGCCGTCGCGGGCAACTGCGACGGCTTCATCGGCAACCGCATGCTGCACCCGTATGGGCGCGAAGCCGCGTTCTTGCTCGAAGAAGGCGCGACGCCCGAACGCGTCGACCGCGTCATCCGCGACTTCGGCTTTCCGATGGGTCCGTTCGCGATGGGCGACCTTGCGGGACTCGACGTCGGCTGGCGCATCCGCAAGGGCCGCAACGCGATCGCGCCGCCGGTCGGGCGCTATTCGAAGATCGCCGACGAGCTGTGCGAAGCCGGGCGCTACGGGCAGAAGACCGGCGCCGGCTACTACCGCTACGAGGCCGGAAACCGCACGCCCATCCCCGACCCGTACGTCGACGACGTGATCGCGCGCAACGCGCGCGAGGCGGGCATCGAGCGGCGCGAGATCTCCGACGACGAGATCCTCAAGCGCTGCATGTACCTGCTGGTGAACGAAGCGGCGAAGATCCTCGCCGAAGGGATCGCCGCGCGCCCGGGCGACGTCGACGTCGTGTGGGTGTACGGCTATGCGTTCCCGGCGTTCCGCGGCGGCCCGCTGCGCTGGGCCGATTCGATCGGTCTGCAATCCATCGTCGACGACATGCTCGCGTTCGAGCGCGCGCACGGCGACTATTGGGCGCCCGCGCAGCTGCTGCGCGAGCTCGCGTCCGGCGGCGGCACGTTCGGAACGTGGAAGCGTGCGTCATCGAGCGAAGAACAAGCGGTGACGGCGCGTGCGTGAAGCCGCGATCGTCTCCACCGCGCGCACGCCGATCGGGAAAGCGTTTCGCGGCGCGTTCAACGACACGCACGGCGTGACGATGGCGGGTCACGTCATCGAGCACGCCGTGAAGCGTAGCGGGCTCGACCCCGCGGAGATCGAGGACGTCGTCCTCGGCTGCGCCGAACCGGAAGGCGCGACGGGCCACAACATTGCCCGGCTCGCGGCGATTCGCGCGGGCTTGCCCGTGACGACCGCGGGCACGACGATCAACCGCTTCTGCAGCTCCGGCTTGCAGGCGATCGCGTTCGCCGCGCAGCGCGTCGTCGTCGACGGCGTGCCCGCGATGGTCGCGGGCGGCCTCGAATCGATCAGCCTCGTGCAGCCCAACACCAACCGCACATACCTGCGCGAAGATTACCTGGCCGAGCACAAGCCCGACTTGTACATGGCGATGATCGAGACCGCCGACATCGTCGCGAAGCGCTACGGCGTCAGCCGCGAGCGCCAAGACGAGTATTCCTTGATCAGCCAGCAGCGCACGGCCGCCGGCCAGCAGGCGGGCCGCTTCGACGCGGAGATCGTGCCGCTGCCCACGCGCAAAGCGGTGCAGAACAAAGAGACCGGCGAGATCACGCACGAGGACGTCACCCTGACGAAAGACGAGGGCAACCGTCCCGACACGACGCTCGAAGGCCTGGCGAAGCTCAAGCCCGTGCGCGGCGACGATCAGTACATCACCGCGGGCAACGCCAGCCAGCTCTCCGACGGCGCGTCGGCGTGCGTGGTGATGGACGCGAAGCTCGCGGAGCAGCGCAACATCGAGGTGCTCGGGTTCTTCCGCGGCATGGCGGTGAGCGGCCTCGAGCCCGACGAGATGGGCGTCGGCCCGATCTACGCGATCCCGCGTTTATTGGAACGTCAGGGGCTGACCATCGACGACATCGACTTGTGGGAGCTCAACGAAGCGTTCGCGGTGCAGGCGCTGTACTGCCGCGAGCGGCTCGGCATCCCGCTCGAGAAGTTCAACGTCGACGGCGGCGCCATCTCCATCGGCCACCCGTACGGCATGAGCGGCGCGCGCATGACCGGCCACGCGCTCATCGAGGGCAAGCGCCGCGGCGCGAAGCGCGTCGTCGTCACGATGTGCATCGGCGGCGGCCAAGGCGCCGCGGCGCTGTTCGAGTTACCGTGAACCCATCAACCTTCGCCGCCGATCGTCATGCCGCCGTCCACGGTGATCACTTGGCCGGTGACGAACGCGCCCGCGCGCGACGCGAGGAAGATCGCGGCGCCCGCGACTTCGTCGGGCTCGCCGATGCGGCGCAGCGGATAGCCGGACACCGCGTGCGCGTAGATCTTCGGATCTTCCCACAGCTTGCGCGCGAAGTCGGTGCGAATGATCGCCGGTGCGATCGCGTTGACGCGCACGTTCTTCGGGCCCCACTCCACCGCGAGGTTGCGCACGAGCTGGAAGTCGGCGGCCTTCGAGATGCCGTACGCGCCGAGCATCGTGTTGCCTTTGAGCCCCGCGATGCTGGAGATGACGATCACCGAGCCGTCGCCGCGCTCGGCCATGCCGGGGATCACCATCTTGCCGAGCCACACGTTGCTGCGCACGTTGCTCGCCATGATCTTGTCGAACGCCTCGTCGGTGATGTCGAGCAGCGGGCCGTAGTACGGGTTGACCGCGGCATTGCACACCAGCACGTCGATGCGGCCCCACTCGGCGAGCGTGCGGTCGACGAGCGACTGCAGCTGCGCCTTGTCGGAGATGCTCGCCGCGTGCGCGATCGCCGCGCCGCCGCGCGCCGTGATCATGTTCGCCACTTCGGCGCAGGCGTCGGCCTTGCGGCTGGAGATCACGACCTTCGCGCCCAGCTCCGCCATGCGCTCGGCGATCGCGCGGCCGATCCCGCGCGACGATCCGGTGATCAAAGCCACTTTCCCGCTCATGTCGAACAACACGTGTCCCGCTCCCATTCCGTCTAGAGGTTTGCTGCTGTGGATCTAGCGTTCAGCCCCGAAGACCGCGCCTTCCGCGACGAGGTTCGTGACTTCATCGCAACGCATCTGCCGGCCGACGTCCGCCGCAAGATCCAAGCCGGCGACCACCTCGACAAGGACGACTACACCCGCTGGCAACGGATTCTCTTCGAACGCGGGTGGGTTGCGTCCGGCTGGCCCAAAGAGTTAGGAGGCACGGGCTGGGGGCCGATCCAGCGCCACATCTTCTACGAGGAGATCGCGTACGGCTGGGCGCCGCGGCTGCTGCCGTTCGGCCTGCACATGGTCGCGCCGGTGATCATCGAGTTCGGCAACGACGCGCAGCGTGCGCGCTACCTGCCCAAGATCGCGAGCGGCGAGGAGTTCTGGTGTCAGGGCTACTCCGAGCCGGGCGCGGGCTCCGACCTCGCGTCGTTGAGCACGCGGGCCGAGCGCCAGGGCGACAACTACCTGATCAACGGCACCAAGACGTGGATCACCGCCGCGCAGTGGGCCGACTGGATCTTCGTGCTCGCGCGCACGGACCCGAGCGCGAAGAAGCAAGAGGGCATCTCGTTCATCCTCGTCGACATGAAGACGCCCGGCGTCACGGTGCGCCCGATCGAGACGATCGACGGCGGCAAGGAGATCAACGAGGTCCACCTCGAGAACGTGGTGGTCCCCGTCGAGAACCTCGTCGGCAAGGAAAACGAGGGCTGGACCTGCGCGAAGTTCTTGCTCGAGCACGAGCGCACGGGCACCGCCGGCATCGCAGGCTGCCGCCAGCAGCTCTCGACGCTGCACGAGCTGATCGCGCACGAATCGATCGACGATGCGCGTTTGGAAGAACGCATCGCGCAGGTGGAGATCGAGCTCGAAGCGCTCGCATTCACGGAGCTGCGCACGCTCGCGGCGGAATCGGCCGGCAAACGGCCCGGTCCGGAGTCGTCGATCCTCAAGATCAAAGGCACCGAGATCCAGCAGGCGCTCAGCGAGCTCGCGCTCGACGCGCTCGGGCCGTACGCGGAAGCGCATCTCGCGCCGAAGTATTTCAACTACCGCAAGACGTCGATCTACGCCGGCTCCAACGAGATCCAGAAAAACATCATCGCCAAGCGCATCCTGAAGCTTTAAGGCCGAATCATCATGGACTTCACGCTTTCACCCGAACAGCTCCTCATCAAGGACAGCGTCGCGCGCTATGCGGCCGGCGATCATGCGGGCACCGAGAAGTGGCCGCAGTTCGCCGAGCTGGGCTGGCTCGCGATCGGCGCGCCGGACGATTTAGGTGGCTTCGGCGGCCCGATCGAGACGCTGCTGCTGATGGAACAGTTCGGCCGCGGCCTCGTCGCGTCGCCGTACGTCGCGCAAGTCGTGCTCGCCGGGCAGATTCTGCGCGCGGCGGAACGCGCCGGGCTGCTGGAGCGGCTGGTGGAAGGCACGGAGCGATTCGCCGTCGCGTACGAGGAGCCGCACGCGCGTTACGACCCCGCTGTCGTGAAGACCAGCGCCGTGCGCGACGGCGACGCGTACGTGCTGCGCGGCACGAAGGTCCGCGTGCTGGACGCGTCGACCGCGAACACGCTCATCGTCTCCGCGCGCACGGGCGACGAAGTCTCGCTGGTCGCCGTCCCTGCGGACGACCCGAAGGTGACGCGCGAGAAGTACGCGTCGGAAGACGGGTACGATGTCGCGAACGTGCGCCTCGACGGCGTGCGCGTCGACGCTGCGCAACTGATCGGCTCGCCCGGCGGCGGCCTCGCGCTGCTGGACCGCGCGCTCGATCACGCGACCGCGGCGCTGTGCGCCGAAGGGCTCGGGCTGATGAGCCTGATGCTCGAAGCGACGGTGGAGTACACCAAGCAGCGCCAGCAGTTCGGCGTGCCGATCGGTTCGTTCCAGGCGCTGCAGCACCGCATGGCCGAGATGTTCATCGAGGTCGAGCTCGCACGCTCGGTGGCGTACATGGCCGCGATGACGCTCGACGAGCAGGACGGCGATCCGGTCGCGCGCCGGCGCGGTGTCTCCGCGGCGAAAGCACAGATGGCAAAATCCGGCCGCTTCGTGGGGCAGAACGCGATCCAGCTACACGGCGGCATCGGCATGAGCGAGGAGTACAAGGTCGGCCACTACTTCAAGCGCATGACGATCGTCGAACGGCTGCTCGGCGACGGCCAGTACCACGTCGCGCGCTACATCGCGTCGCGCGGCACGGCGGCTACGGCGCTGCCGGATCGCGATCCAGTTGGAGCGTCCGGATCCAGAGCGTCGTAACGGTTTCCACCATCCGCTCGATCGACGGGCGGCGCGTCGCAAGCACCCATTCGAGCAGAAGATCGTGCGCTGCGCCGGCGAGCGCCGCGCTCAGCAGGCGGCTGTCGATGCCGCGGTCGTCGAGCTGCTGCGTCGCCTTGGTCAGCTTCTTCACGAACGCTTCGCGTTTCGTGCGGCGGTGCTGCTCGAGCTCGGAGTGCATGCCGACCGCCTCGATCGTGTAGATGCGCGCCAGCCGCGGGTCGCTGGTGAGATAGCGGAAGTAGGCGTCGTTGCTGTCGTGAATGCGCTCGCGCACGTCCTTGTCGCGCACGCGGAGCGCTTCGATCACGCGCTCGAACACGGCCGTCGCGATGCGGTCGTACACCGCGCGCAG
>JALZBE010000230.1 GCA_030947665.1 Vulcanimicrobiota bacterium
CGGCTTCACCGCGGAGCGCATCGCCACGGTCCGGCGCGCGCGCGAGCTCGCGGTCGCGCCGAACGGCGACCTGTTCGCGGGCACGAACGGCAACGCCATCTACGTCGTGCCCGACGCGCAAGGCGCGGCCGGCACGCCACGGCAGTTCGCGACGTTCGACGACGCCCAAGTGGCCGGCGTTTTCCTGACCGCGGACACGCTGTATGCCGGCGGGCAGTTCGGCGTCTACCGCGTCGCGTATCGCAGCGGCGACCGCGAAGCGCGCGAGAAGCCGCAGAAGATCGCGAGCGTGCGCACCGGCGGCGGGAGCGGTCACTCGACGACGACGGTCGTCGAGAGCAACGGGACGCTCTATGCCAGCGTCGGCTCGTCATGCAACGCGTGCGACGAGAGCGACCCGACGCGCGCGACGGTTCAGGCGATGTCGCCCGACGGCAAGAACATGCACGCGCGCGCGGTCGACATCCGCAACGCGATCGCGCTAGCCGTGCAGCCCGCGACCGGCGACGTGTGGGCCGGCGTCGCCGGGCGCGACGATCTGGAGCACGGGCACCCGTACGAGATCTTCGATGCGATCACCGCGCATGCCGGAACGCCCGACTACGGCTGGACCAAATGCTACGACGATCGCAAACCGATCGGCGGTGCGAGCTGCGCGAACGTCGTCCTGCCCAAAGTCGTGTTTCCCGCGTACGATACGCCCATCGGCGCGGCGTTCTATCCCGTGGACGCAAAAGGCGCGCACGCGTTTCCGGCGAGCTATCGCGGCGGCGTGTTCGTGGCGCTGCACGGCTCGTGGCACCAGCCGCCCGTCCCGCCGCGCGTTGCGTTCGTCGCCTTCCGCGGCAACGATCCCGCCAAGGCCGTCGACTGGTCGAACCCCGGGGCGCAGTGGACCGAGTTTCTGGGCGGCTGTCAGAGCGCCGACGGCGCGCGCACGTGCCGCCCCAGCGGCGTCGCGGTCGGCACCGACGGCTCTCTGTTCGTCAGCGACGATTACACCGGAGCGATCTGGCGGATCAGGCCGGTACGGCGCTAGCGGGCGGCGCGGCGGTCTTCACAGACGCCACGAAGCGCTCGTAGTCGCGTTCGTTCTGGTCGGCGTAGTCGAGCGCGAACTCCAGCAGCGCACGATCGAGCACGGCGCTCTTGCCGCCGTAACCGGCGATCGCCGCGGCGTCGCCCGATCGCGCGTGCGCGCCGGCCAGCGCCCACGCGCAGTAGTGCGCGTACTCCCGCAACTGGTACGCGTCCATCGCCTCCAAATCCGCCGACGTCTTCATGTCGCGGAACTGGCGCACGTAGAAGCAGCGCGTGCCCGACAGCGCCCAGCCCAGGAAGACGTCGCTCGCGGCCTGCATCACGCGCTGCCCGCGCACGACGCGCTCGCCGTGGTTCTCGAACTCGCTCGGCCCCAAGTGCGCCGCCAGCACCGACGGCAGCGCCTCTTTGATCTGCAGGATGAACGCGTCGTCTTCGTCCGCGGCGAACACTGCGACGGCGCAGCGCGTACCGACGCTCCCGACGCCGACCACCTTGATCGCCGCGTCGGCCAGCGTGTAGCGCTCGAGCAGCACCTGCACGTCGGGCGGCAGGTTCCACGCGTACGTCCCGACGATCTCGGCCACGTCGAAGTCGTCGTCGTCCGTCGCCGTGGAGTGGTACAGCAGCGGCGGGTCGTCGATGAAGCGGCGCACTCCGCCGGCGACGTTCGTGAACTTCGCGACGGCGGCGCGCACGGAGTCGGTTGCGGCTTGTTCGGCGATGCGGCCGCGGCGGCGGCGGGCGCCCGCGCTCCGCGCCGCGTCGAGGATCTTCGTCGCGTCGAGCCGCGCGTACCACACTTCGAGCGCGGACGCCGCGGCGAATTCTTGCATGCGCTGCCGGTACGCCTGCGTTGCGGCGAGCGCGGCGACCTTGGCGTTACGCGCAGAGAACTCGTTGTGACGCGCTGCGATGACGATGCTCGTGACGAGGCGTTTGAGATCCCACTCCCACGGCCCGGGCATCGTCTCGTCGAAGTCGTTGATGTCGAAGAGCAGGTTGCGCTCGGGCGTCGCAAAGCCGCCGAAGTTCATGCAGTGCGCGTCGCCCGAGAGCTGCACGTGCAGGCCGGACACGGGCGTGTGCGCGAGGTCGGCGGCCATGATCGCCGCCGCGCCGCGATAGAACCCGAACGCCGATTCGGCCATGCGCTCCATGCGAATCGGCACGAGCCGCGCAAGGCGGTCCGCGTTCGAGGCGACGACCGTCGCGACGGGGTCGGGACGGCCGGGAGCCGCGGACCAGCCGGCGTGGCTGGAGCGCGGAACGGCCGCGCGCAGCGCTTTGCCGGCGGCCAATTTCTCCCGCGCCCGGGCCCCCTGGACGGCGGGCATCGTGATCGACACGCAGCGGAGTATAACCCGCCCGGCAACCAGGATGAAAGTGCGGCTGGCGTACCGGACAACGCCCCGGGCTTGGTGCTATGATTGGTGTCCAAACTCTTGGGAGGCTGTCCTGTGGAAGCCCCTTCGTTCGTGATCACCCTCAAAGGCGAGCTCGATTTGAGCAACGTCGCCGAGATGCGCTCGTCGCTGGCGGGCGCCCGAGCGCCGGCCGTCGTCGACCTCTCGGCCGTGACCTATCTGGACTCGACCGCACTCTACGAACTGGGCGCTCTGCGCAAACGGGTCGGCAACGTGGTGCTGGTCGCCCCGTCGCCTCAGATCCGCCGCACGCTCGAGGTCGTCGGCTTCACCAAGATCTTCGACATCGTCGGGAGCCGGGCCGAGATCGAACGCTAGGCTGCGCGGGGCGGGCCCCGGTGGACCGGGAGCGCGACGACCACCCGCGTTCCGTCGCGGCCGGGGCTCGACGAGTCCACGACGACCTCGCCCGCCAGCGCGCGCACGAGCAGCAGCCCGCGACCGCTCTCGGAGTCGAAATCTGGGGCCGGGTAGACCGGCCGCATCCCGCGACCGCGGTCGACGACGCATAACATCGGCGGATCGTCGTGCCAGTCGATGCACACGCCGAAGGGCGGCGCGCCGTGGCGCACCGCGTTGGCGACCAGCTCGCCGACCACGAGCTCCGCGGCGTCGAGATCTGATTGGCCCGCGTCGGCCTGTGTCTCCAGAAACCGCCGGACGCCGGGCCGAACGCAACTCGTCTCTTCCACGCAGTCCCCGACGTAGGACCAGTACTGGGAATCGTCCACGGTCCTCGCCTGCCCAACGCGACCCTGCGAGAAACACGAAATGTCCAAAGGTGACATTTCGTGAGGCGGGCGCTCGTCAGCCGGTGAGCGTGCCTTTGGTCGACGGGACTACCCCGTTCGCGGTGACGACCTTCGCTTGCGCGAGCGCGCGCGCGAACGCCTTGAACGCCGCTTCGCAGAGATGATGGTTGTTCGTGCCGGCCCAGCGCAGCAGGTGCAGGTTGAACTTGCCGTGATCGACCACGCTGCGAAAGAAGTGCGGCACCAGCTCGGTCGGTAACGCGCCGAGCGCCGGCACGGAGAACGGCACGTCGTAGTTGAGCCACGGGCGGCCGCTGAGGTCGACGGCGCACTGCACGAGCGCGTCGTCGAGCGGGACGGCGATCGAGCCGAAGCGGGCAATCCCGCGCTTGTCGCCGAGCGCCTCGTCGAGCGCGCGCCCGAACGCGATCCCGACGTCCTCGACGAGATGGTGATGGTCCATCCCGTCACCGTGCGCGACCAGCTGGAAACCAAGCCCGGCGTGCGTCGCGACTGCGGTGAGCATGTGATCGAAGAAGTCGACGTCGGTCTCCACCGACACGCTGCCGCCGTCGAGCGCGAGGCGCAGATCGATCCGCGTCTCCTTCGTCTCGCGCCGGACGTGCGCGGTGCGGCTCAGGGTGACACGTCTCCGGAGCGCTTCCCGTTCGTCGTCGTCGCGGGCGTTGCGGCGGGCGCGCGGCGTTCGCCGATCTCTTCGTAGCCGTGGACTTCGGGGCCGACGTACGTCGCCTGCGGGCGGATCAGGCGGTTGTGCGCGAACTGCTCGAGCACGTGCGCCGACCAGCCCGAGATCCGCCCGCACGCGAACATGCAGGTGAACTCGTCCGACGGGATGCCCAGGCTCGACAGCGTCGGCGCCGTGTAAAACTCGACGTTGGCGTAGATCCGCTTGCCGGGCTTTTTCTCTTGCAGCACGCGGTTGGACGCGTCTTCGAGCGCGCGCGCGATCAGGTACCACTTGGTGTGCGACTTCTCGGTGAGGTTCTTCGCCATCTGCTCGAGCTGCTGCGCGCGCGGGTCGCGGATCTTGTACTCGCGATGCCCCATGCCCATGATTTTCTCGTGGCGGTCGAGCAGATCGCGCACGTACGGCTCGGCCTTCTCCGGCAGGCCGATCTCCTCGAGCATCGTCATGACCTTGCTCGGCGCACCGCCGTGGATGTCGCCGGCGAGCGTCGCGACCGCCGCGGTGATCGCGGCGTAGATATCGGCGTTCGTCGACGCGGTGACGCGCGCGGAGAACGTCGACGCGTTGTACGAGTGGTCCGCGAGCAGGATCAGGTACGTGTCGAGCGCCTTCTCCGCCTCGGGGATCGGCTTCTCGCCCGTGCGCATGTACAAAAAGTTCGCGGCGGTCCGCAACTGCGGGTCGGGCGCGATCGGCTCGAGGCCGCGGCGCATGCGGTCCCACGTCGCGACGATGGTCGGGAACTTCGCGACCAAATCGATCGCGGTGTCGACCGACGTGTCGTGCGAACCGTCCGGACGGTGCGGCACGAAGTGCGCGATGGCGGACGTCGCGGTGCGCAGCACGTCCATCGGCCACGCTTCGCGCGGGACGGCGTGCAGCATCGCGATCAAGCCGGACGGCAGTGCCCGGCGCGCCGCGAGACGCGCGTTGAGATCGATGAGCTCCTGGTGCGTCGGGAGGCGCCCGAACAGCAGCAGGTGGACGACCTCCTCATAGTTCGCGTGGTCCGCGAGATCGTGGATGTCGTAACCGCGGTAGGTGAGCCGCCCGACCTCGCCTTCGACGTTGGACAGCACGGTCTCGCCGACGACGATCCCTTCGAGACCCGGATTCACCACGGTGGAGGGCATGACGGGGGAGGATTCTCGACGCGACGCGGTTTCTCCCCACGCGCGCGCCGTCGCGGCCCCGGCGAAAGGGCAGACACGACGAAAGTCTTAATGGGCCTCAACCGGGCGCCCGGGGGCCCGATTCTGTCCGCGTTGCTGAGGAGAACCCTATGAGTCGACCGCGTCTCTCGCGCAGTTCGTTCGTCACGCTGGCCGGGGCCGGCAGCGCGGCGGCGGTGTTCGGCATCCCTGCGTACATCCCGCGCATCGGCGAGGCCGCCGACAGCATCAAGATCGGGCTGCTCGAACCGTACACCGGCGTATACGCCGGACCGGCGGAGAACGAGACGCACGGCTTCGAGATGGCCGCGGACGCGTGGAACAAGCGCGGCGGCATCATGGGCCGCAAGATCGAGCTCGTGAAAGAAGACGAGG
>JALZBE010000231.1 GCA_030947665.1 Vulcanimicrobiota bacterium
CGAGCACGCCGAGCAGCGCGCCGACGTACTGCGCGACCGTGAGCAGCAAGGTGAAGCCGAGCGCTGCGAACAGGATGTCGCCGCCGCGGTTGCGCGCCTCGGCCCACCCGTTCTCGAACGATGCGCGGCCGCGCCGCCATGCGTCGTCCGCGATGATGCACGCCGCGCCGAGGCCGAACAGCTCGAGGATGATCGCGATGAACGAAGCGAGCTGACCCGTCAGGGGTCCCAGCACGCCGCCGCCGCGGGACGTCATCATCATCAGTTGCAGGAACACGCCGATCACCGCCATCAGCAGCGGCACGACGACGATCGCGGGGTTGCGCAGCAGCAGCGGAACCGCTTTCACGTACACCGAGAGGTCGACGTCCGGAGCCGGCGCGCGGCGCATCCGGCTCGCTTACCCGCGCGCGCCGGCGAGCGCGCTGCCGCACCCGCACGAGCGCTCGGCCGGGATCGCCGCAATGATCTTGAAGATTGCGTTCTTCACGCGCTCGTTGTTGCTGGCGAACACCTTCATGACTTCGGCGTGCGACACGGGCTGGACGCCCGACACGCCTTCCAGACCCACGTCGTAGTCGGTGATCAGCGAGATGTTCACGTAACACATCTCCAGCTCGCGCGCGAGATACGACTCGGGATAGTTGGTCATGTTGATGACCTCCCAGCCCAGCGAGCTGAACCACTTCGACTCAGCGCGGGTCGAGAAGCGCGGGCCTTGGATCACGACGATCGTGCCCTTGTCGTGCGTGTCGATGTCGAGGCTGCGCAGCGCGTCGACCGCGAGCGGGCGCAACTGCGCGCAGTAGGGGTCGGCGAACGAGACGTGCGTGGTGACCGGGCCGTCGTAGAACGTGTCCTTGCGGCCCGTCGTGCGGTCGACGATCTGATCGGCCACGACCATCGAACCGGGCTTCACGTCCGCTTGCAGCGAGCCGCAGGCGGTCGGGCCGATGATGCGGGTGACGCCGAGCGCCTTCATCGCGTACGCGTTGGCGCGGTAGTTGATCGCTTGCGGCGGATAGCGGTGATCCTTGCCGTGGCGCGGCAGGAACGCCACCTTTTTCCCGGCGATCTCGCCGAGCGCGATCGTGTCGGAGGGGAGGCCGTAGGGCGTCTCCACCCAGATCTCGCGCGGGTTCTCGATCAGCGAGTAGAACCCCGACCCGCCGTAGACGCCGATGTCGGCGCGTTCGTCCGTCGTGTACATTGCGCGCCCTATGTAGGACAGCGGGCCTGCAATCTCCGCCCGGGGGCGCGGCCTGCGCTCGCCGAACGCCCGATCCGTGCTCCTCGGACGCGCGCGCTTCAGCATCCTCGAACGCCAGCCGTACCCCCTCTCGTTCGTGACGGTGTCGGGCGCGCATCTGTATGGGTTTCCGTCCGAGGATTCGGACTTCGACCTGCGCGGCGTGCACGTCACGCCGCCGCAAACGCTGCTGTCCTTGCAGCCGCCGCGCGAGACGATCGAAGATCAATCGACCGAGGACGGTCCGCTGGACGAGCTGGTGACGCACGACGCGCGCAAGTACGCGCAACTGCTGCTGCGCAACAACGGCTACGTGCTCGAGCAGATCTTCTCGCCGCTGGTCGTGATCGAAGGCGATCTCCCGCGCTGGCGCGCGCTCGCGCAGCAGTGCATCGCGCGCAAGCACGTCCAGCACTACCTCGGCTTCGCGCGCAGCGAGTGGACGCAGTTTCACCGGCGCCCCGAGAAGACGGTGAAGCGCCTGCTGTACGTGATTCGCGTGATGCTGACCGGTATCCACCTGCTGCGCACGGGCGAGGTCGAAGCGAACCTGCTGGCGCTCAACGAAGCGTACCAACTCCCGTACGTCCCCGAGCTGGTCGCGGCGAAGCGCGCGAACGGCGAGGCCGCGCAGCTCCCGCCCGACAAGCAACTGCCATTCTACGAGCGCGAGTACGCGCGGCTCGAAACGCTGCTGAAGGAGGCGCACGAGCAAAGTACGCTGCCCGACGAAACCCCGGGCGCACGCGAAGCACTCGACGCGTTCCTGCGCGAGCTACGCTTTTCGCGCCCGCAGGCGCTTTAGTCCAAGAAGTCCGACGGTTTGAGCTCGTCGATGAACTTCTTGAACTTGGTGGGGTCTTCGCCGTCGCCGGCCTTGTCGGGGACGGTTTCCTCCAGCGCGATCTTGTCGCTCACGAAGATCGGGGCTTGCATGCGCAGCGCCAGCGCGATCCCGTCGGACGGGCGCGCGTCGATCTCCTGAACCTCGCCGTTCGTGCGCACGATCAGCTTGGCGAAGAACGTCGAGTCCTTGATGTCGTGGATGATGATCTGCTCGAGCTTGGCGGAGAGCGATTCGAGCAGCGTGCGCATCAGGTCGTGCGAGAGCGGCCGCGGCACGGCGGTCCCCTCGAGCGCCAACGCGATCGCCGTCGCCTCGAACGGTCCGATCAGGATCGGAAGGTACCGCTTGCCTTCGAGATCCTTGAGGATGACGACCGGGTCGTGCGTGAGGAGATCGATTCCCAGCTTGTCGACCTTCATCTGGCGCATCGGATGGTACTCCGGGGGGCTCGGAACCAACTCCTTTGGGTGGACCGCAGCGAAGCGAGGACCGCGACGGGTTCGCCGAAGGCGAATCCACGACTGCTCCGCCCACTCACGTCGGCGGGTCGAATGCGGCAGCGTCGCGTACGAAGGCGCTCCGTGGCATTGTCGTGCGGTATCGTCGGGCTTCCCAACGTCGGAAAGTCCACCATCTTCAACGCGCTCACGCGCTCGGCGCAGGCGCTGGCGGCGAATTATCCGTTTGCGACCATCGAGCCGAACGTCGGCGAGGTGCCCGTCCCCGACCCTCGGCTCGGCGTGCTTGCCGACCTGAGCCGCTCCGAGAAGATCGTGCCCGCCACGATGCGCTTCGTCGACATTGCGGGGCTGGTCCGCGGCGCGTCGAGCGGCCAGGGACTCGGCAACGCGTTTCTCTCGCACATCCGCGAAACGGACGCGGTCGCGATGGTCGTGCGCTGCTTCGAGGACTCCAACGTCACGCACGTCGAGGGCGACCCCGATCCGCTGCGCGACATCGAGATCGTCAACATCGAGATGTCGCTCGCGGACCTCGCGTCGCTGCAAAAGCGGCGCGACAAGCTGCAGCGCGAAGTGCGCGCGAACCCCAAGGAAGCTCCCAAACTCACGGCGCTCGAGAACCTGATCGCCGCGCTCGAGAACGGCACGCCGGCCCGCGCGTTCGCGCCGGCGTCACCTGAGGCGGAAATTGCGCGCGAAGCGTTTCTGCTCACCGCGAAGCCGATGCTTTACGTCGCCAACGTCGACGAGGCGCAGATCACCGATCCGGGCCCGATGGCCCGCGCGGTGTTCGCGCACGCGAAAGCCGAGAACAGCCGCGCGATCGCGTTCAACGGCAAGATCGAATCGGAGTTCGCGGGCATGAGCGACGCCGACGTCGCCGAGTTCCGCTCCGACTACGGCATCACGTCGGGCGGGCTCGACCGGTTGATCGTCGAGGCGTACGATCTGCTCGGCCTGATGACGTTTTTGACGACCGGCCCCAAAGAGACGCGCGCGTGGACGATCGCCAAAGGCACGAAAGCACCGCACGCGGCCGGCACGATCCACACGGACATCGAGCGCGGTTTCATTCGCGCGGAGATCGTGTCGTTCGAGGATTACGTGACGTACAAGACGATGGACGCGATTCGCAGCGCGGGCAAGCTGCGCTCCGAGGGCAAGGAGTACGTCATGCAGGAAGGCGACGTCGTCGAGTTCCGCTTCAACGTCTGACGACGCCGCCTATGCGCCGTCAGGCGGGCGTGATCGGTCCGCCCGGGGCGACGCTGGGACCCGGCGGGTACGGGGGCGGAGGCGGGGCGTAACCGCCGCCGCCGTATCCGCCGCCACCGGCGCGCGCGCGCAACTCGCGGCATTCGCGCTGGATCGGCCACTCGGTGAACGCGAGCATGATGATGATGATCAAGCCGCCGAGACCCGGGATGAGGATCAGCAGCGACAGCAACGGATTGTAACCCGTCTTTTTGATGATCACGTAGTAGATCCCGACCAAGATCACGAGGAAGATCAAACTGAAGATCAGGAACGTGCCGCCGCCGAGCAGCGCTGCCATCCCGGCGGCCTGGTCATAGTTGGGGCTGGTAGTAGTCGTCGTCTGAGCGAGCAGTTGCATGGCGAGGGCTTCGCTCAAACCAAGCGAGCGTCCCTGCGTCTCGCCGGGCATGACGGGTGTGTGCGGCGGCACCTTTCGCGTGCGCCAGATGGCGAACGCGGTGCCAGGTGTTTTCGCCGAATGTCCTAAAGGGTCAGGACGGCTCAGGAGGCCATTGTCTCGATGTCCACAGCCGTAACCGGCACGACAGCGGTTCGCGAGGTCAGCGTCTTCGGCGATGCGATCGCGTATTTCAACGAAGCGGCCGCGCTGCTCAACCTCGACCCCGGGATCAAGGCGATCCTCACGCATCCGTCCCGGCAGATCATCTTCTCGATCCCGTTCCAGCGCGACAACGGCGGCATCGAAGTGTTCACCGGGTATCGCGTGCAGTACAACTTCGCGCGCGGGCCGGCCAAGGGCGGGATCCGCTTCCATCCGGGCGTCACGCTGGACGAGGTCACCGCGCTCGCGTTCTGGATGACGTGGAAGTGCGCGGTCGTCGACCTGCCCTTCGGCGGCGGCAAAGGCGGCGTCACGTGCGATCCCAACACGCTATCGATGGCGGAGATCGAGCGCATCACCCGCCGCTACGCCGCCGAGCTCGTCGAGGTCATCGGACCCGACAAAGACGTGCCCGCGCCCGACGTCAACACGACGCCGCAGCACATGGCGTGGATCATGGACACCTACTCGATGCACGTGCGGCAGAACACGCCGGGCGTCGTCACCGGCAAGCCGCTCGAGATCGGCGGTTCGCGCGGTCGCGTCGAAGCGACCGGGCGCGGCGTCTCGATCGTCGCGCTCGACGAGATGGCGCGGCTCGGCATCGACCCCAAAGGTGCGCGCGTCGTCGTGCAGGGCTTCGGCAACGTGGGTTCCATCGCGGCGAAGATGTTCGCCGACCGCGGCTGCACGATCGTGGGCATCAGCGACGTCACCGGCGCGTACGTCAACGCGAACGGGATCGATCTCGACGGCGCGATCGCGTACGCGCAAGAGCATCACTCGCTCGACGGATACCGCGGCGGCGAGAAGATGTCGAACCAGGCGATGCTCGAGGTCGACTGCGACGTGCTCGTGCCCGCTGCGCTCGAGAAGGTGCTCACCGTCGACAACGCCGCGCGCATCAAGGCGAAGCTCATCGTCGAAGGGGCAAACGGGCCGACGACGCCTGAAGCCGATCACATTTTTGCGAAGAACGGGATCGTCGTGATTCCGGATATCATGGCGAATGCCGGCGGCGTGACGGTGTCGTACTTCGAGTGGGTTCAGGACCGGCAGGGGTAC
>JALZBE010000232.1 GCA_030947665.1 Vulcanimicrobiota bacterium
TGGCACGAGCGCGCGCATCCGTGCTGAGCCTGCGTGCGGATCCGCTCGAGGGCCGGCCGCTCGCGACTGCGCTGGCCGCGCTCGCGCGCCGGCTCACGTCGGAGACCGGGATGCGGGTGACGCTGCACGAGCGCGGGAGTACCTCGCTGCCGTACGAGATCGAAGGCGAGCTGTTTCGCATCGTGTCCGAGGCGCTGACCAACGCGCGGCTGCACGCGAACGCGTCGCGGATCGACGTGGACTTCGACGGCGACGACGCCCAGGTCGCGCTGCGCGTTCGCGACGACGGCGCGGGCTTCGACCCGGCGGTGCGCGACGACGCGCGCTATGGGCTGCGCGGCATGGAAGAGCGCGCGCGGCTCGTGGGCGGCGGCCTCCGGGTCGAATCGGCGCCGGGCGTGGGCACCGTCGTGGAAATCGTCGTGCCCCGGCCGTGCGCATGATCCGCGTCGCGATCGTCGACGACCACCCCATCGTGACGGACGGCGTGGTCGCGAACTTGTCCGCATCCGCAGAGATCGAGATCGTCGCGACGGGCACCACCGCGGACGACGCGCTGACGATCGCGAGCACGCACGCGCCCGCGGTGCTGATCTTGGATTTGGAGCTGGACGGGAAGAGCGGCCTCGATGCGATCGCCGGCGTCAAGGCGGCATCGCCGCACACGCGTATCGTGATCTTCAGCGCGTACGCGGGCGAAGAGCGCGTGGCGACGGCGTTCGAGCGCGGCGCGGACTCCTACGTGCTCAAGGGCACGCCGAGCGACGAGCTCGTCGCCGTCGTGCGCGCGGCGGCCGCCGGCGGCACGCTCATCCCGCCGGATATTGCCGCGCAGCTTTCGCGCGCGGTGCGCCAGCCGCGCCGCGACCGGCTCACCGAGCGCGAACGCGAAACCCTCGCGCTGCTGGCCGAAGGCTTGTCGAACCGCGCGATCGCGGAGCGGCTCGGCATCACGGAGCGCACCGTGAAGTTCCACGTCGCGGAGATTCTCGCACGCCTCGGAGCATCGAACCGCGCGCAGGCCGTCGCGATCGCGAAGGCGCGCGGCATCACGTAACCGCTCATCCGCGTCGTCCGTCGCGTTCGCTGCACCTGGCCGAACGGCCAGGTGCAGCACCGGCCGTCGGAGCGTCGCGCCGCGCGTGCCGCGAGCGTACGCTGTCCGCATGGAAGATTACACCTGGTTCGAGCGCGGTCACGTCGCGATCGTCACCGGCGCCTCGAAAGGCTTGGGCCGCGCCATCGCCGGCGAGCTCGCGCGGGCGGGAATTTCCCTGGTGATCGACGCGCGCGGCGCGGATGCGCTCGCGCAGGCAGAGCGCGAGCTGTCGCAGCTCGTACCCGTCGTTGCGATCGCGGGCGACGTCGCCGAGGGCGCGCACGTCCACGCGCTCGTCGAAGCCGCCGAACGGAGCTTCGGGCGCATCGATCTCGTCGTGAACAACGCATCGACCATCGGGCGCTCACCGCTGCCGGCACTCGACCAGCTCTCGCCGTCGACGTGGGACCGCATCTTCACGACCAACGTGTACGCGCCGCTGCACCTCATCCAGCACGCGCTGCCGGTCATGCGCCGCAACGGCGGCGGCACGATCGTCAACGTCAGCTCCGACGCCGCGGTGGAAGCGTACGCAGGCTGGGGCGGCTACGGTTCGGCGAAGGCCGCGCTCGAGCACATGTCGCGCGTGCTCGCCGCCGAGCTCGAGGGCAGCGGCGTCGGCGTGATCGTCGCCGATCCGGGCGACATGGACACCGAGCTGCACCGCGCGGCCGTCCCCGGCGCCGACGCGTCGCAGCTCGCCGACCCGCGCGACGTCGCACCGGCGCTGCTGCGCGCGATCGCGTCGCCGCGCCAAACTTACACGCGCGTAGCGCTGCAATCCGCCGGGGTCGCCGTCGGCGCGTGACGACGGCGTTTTCCTTCACGCTGCCGCCGGCGAACGAAGCGACGACGACGCCGGAGCGGCGCGGCCTCGCGCGCGACGGCGTGCGGCTCCTCGTCACCGATCTTGCGAAGCGCCGGCAGCACGATGCGGCGTTTCGCGAGCTGCCGTGGTTTTTACGCCGCGGCGACCTGCTCGTCGTAAACGACTCGGCGACGCTGCCCGCCGCGCTGCTTGCGCGCCGCGACGACGGCATGTCGTTTCCACTGCACCTGTCGACGCAGATTGGCGGCGAGCTTTGGATCGCCGAACCGCGCGCACCGGTCGTCGCGGGCGAACGCGCCGCGCTTGCGGACGGCGGCAGCGCGACGTTTCTCGCGCCGGTCGACACGGCGCAAACGCGCCTGTGGTACACGGCGCTCGCGACCGCGGAGTCGATCGGCGCATTTCTTGCCCGGCACGGCACGCCGATCCGTTACCGCTACGTCTCTGAGACGCTCCCGCTCGGCGACTACCAGACGATCTTCGCGAATAGCCCGGGCTCCGCCGAGATGCCGTCCGCCGGGCGCCCGTTCTCGTGGCGCTCGCTCGACGACCTGCGCCAAGCCGGCATCGTCGTGGCAAGTCTCACGCTGCACACGGGCGTGTCGAGCCCCGAACGCCACGAACGCCCGTATCGCGAGTGGTTCGACGTGCCGGCGCGCACCGCAGCGGCCGTGAACGCGACGCGCCTGCGCGGCGGGCGCGTCGTCGCGGTCGGCACGACGGTCGTGCGCGCGCTGGAGAGCGCGGTCAGCGGCGGCGAGGCCGCCGCGGCGAGCGGCTGGACCGACCTCATCGTAACGCCGGAGCGCGGCGTCGCCGTCGTCGACGGCCTCCTGACGGGCTTCCACGAGCCCGAGGCCAGCCACCTCGACCTGCTGCGGGCCTTTGCGGACGACGAACTGCTGGAACGTGCGTACGGCCACGCACTGGACGGCGGCTATCTCTGGCACGAGTTCGGGGACGTGCACCTGCTGCTCTGACGCGTTGCAGCGAAGCGAGCCTCCGGCCGCGAAGCCGCCTCAACCGATGGCGAAGATGTATTACCGGTACTCGGCGATGAACGCGGGCAAGTCGACCGCCCTGCTGCAAGTTGCCCACAACTATGAAGAGCACGGCCGCAAGGTCGCGCTCTTCACCGCCGAGCTCGACCACCGGTACGGCGTCGGCTACGTGACCTCGCGGTTAGGCCCCAAGCGCCGGTCGCTGACGTTCGATCCGAGCTCGGATTTCTCGGAGCACTTGCGCGACGCGCCGGGGGAGCTGTCGTGCATCCTCATCGACGAGGCGCAGTTCCTGACGCCCGATCAAGTGCGCCAGCTGCATCGCATCGCGCACGTCGACGGCGTGCCCGTGATCTGCTACGGGATCCGTAGCGATTTCTTGGGCGAACCGTTCCCGGGCGCGGCGTACCTCTTGACGCTCGCCGACAGCATCGAGGAGATCAAGACGATCTGCCCGTGCGGGCGCAAGGCGACGTTCAACGTGCGCATCGACGACGATGGCAACCGGGTGACGTCAGGCGAGCAGATCGCGATCGAAGGCGAGACTCGTTACGTCCAGCTGTGCGGCGGCTGTTTCTACTCGACCGACCGGCCGCTCATCGACACGAACCCGTAGCGCTTTTCGAGCCGCTTGCGATCTTCGGCGAACATCTCGCGGATGCGGGTCGCCTCGCTGACGGCCGCCGCTTGGTTCAGCACGCCCTGCTTCTCTTTGCGGACTTTCTCGGCCGCGATCTCGGCCGCTCGGGTAGTCGTCTTAGCGCTCATATCTCGTGATTACGGACCGGGCTGAAACGACCTGCACGGCAGCGTCCCGAAGCAAGCGTCGGCGCCTCAGCGCGGCGACGCAGAAGGGGCCGGCGCAGGTACCGCTGCGGCCGGTGAAGCCGTTGCCGTCGGCGCCGGAGACGGCACGGGCGGCGGCGTTTCACCCGCGGCGGGCGGGCGGCATGTGCCCAGTGCGGCGTCGTCGCCGACGAAGACGCCGACGCGTGTCCCACGCTGGATCGTGGCGTCCTTGCCGTGGTGCAGCGAGTCGTAGCCGCCGACGGCGTAGCCGACGATCGGGATCAAGCCGAGCAGGCCCGGCGCGTTGGCGGTGGCGCCAACGGCGGACGACGCGACGTCGGTGAAACGGTCGATGATCGCGGGGACGTGGCGGCCGTCGCCGAGCACGAAGAAGCGCGCCTCGAGCGCGAGGTAGCCCGCGCGGCCGCCCCGCTCGGCGTGCGAGGAGTTCGCGACGACGCCGTACCCCGTCGTGCCTGGCGGCAGCGCCGTGCCGTCGGGCGCGGTCGCGGCGTCGACAAGCTGGAAGCGGAACACGTCGCCCGACTTCGCGTGCGCGGAGTCGACGTTGTCCTCCATCGCAACCAGCGCGTGCCGGCACGGCGGGCGCGCATCGGCCTGCGTCTGCGCCCCGCTGGGCGCGATGCCGCAGACGGCGAGAACGGAGATGCCGGCGGCTGCGCCGGCGGCGCGAAGCGCGTGACTCATCCTGGTTGATGTTCCCGGTGCGCGCCCGAACGAAAAGGCGCGCCGCCGCGTTCTGGGGACGTGCGTCTTTCGTTCATTGCCGTTGCGACCGGCGCGGCGCTGCTCGCCGCTGCGCGGATCGCGTGCGCGGAGCCGCTGACGGCTGTCGCGGTGCCGGTCAACGCGGGCAACACCGCCAACACGCTGCACCTTTCGGCGCCGCACCCGATCCCCACGACGGTTGCGGGTCAGCCGGGACCGGTCCATCTCGACGGCTGCTTCTCCGACAGCCGCGGCAGCGAGGGTCTGACGCTCGTGCACCACGCGGTGCGGATCACGAATTCCGGCGACCGCGCGATCACCGGCGTGCGCGTGCGCTTTCTGTTCTACGACGCGTTCGGCGACGTCAATGCGACGCGAACCAACATCGCCGAGGCGCGGATCGACCCCGGCCAGCTCGTGGACCGTATCAACCTGGCCGAGCTCGCGGACTCATCACCGCCGGCCAAGATCGTGTGCAGCATCGACGCCGTTCGCTACGCCGACGGAACGGTCGTGCGGACTTAGCGCGAGCCGGCGTCGACGCAGCGCGACTTGCCGGCGCGCTTCGCGTCGTACATCGCGCTGTCGGCGGCGGCGAGCGTCGCGTCGGCGCCGCGCCCCGCGCGCAGGTGCACGATGCCGATGCTCGCGGACACCGGCGGGGCGCCTTCCACCGAATGCGCCGCCTCCGCGATTCGCGCGATGATCTCGTCGCCGATCCCGATGGCGTGCTCCGCCTCGTGCGTTTGCAATAGCACCGCGAACTCGTCGCCGCCGAGCCGGCCGACGGCGTCGTCGACGCGCGTGCGGTCGCGAATCCCCGCCGCCACCGCGACGAGCACCGCGTCGCCGCCGGCGTGGCCGAGCGTGTCGTTGACGTCCTTGAAGCCGTCGAGGTCGATCAGCATCAGCGTCCACGTCGCGCCCGCGCGGCGCGATGGGCGCTGCAGCGCGGCGAGCCGCTCGCGCAGCACGCGCACGAAGCT
>JALZBE010000233.1 GCA_030947665.1 Vulcanimicrobiota bacterium
TCGCCGGGCTCGGCGCCGTGTACGCCGGGGTCACGCTCGTTCGCGCTGTGCACCCGTAAGCGGTTGGACCCGAATGGCTTGCGGGTAGCTTGACCTCGTGAGCTCGGACACCGGCTTCTTCACCGACGTCACGCTGTGCATCGGCTGCAAAGCGTGCGAGGTCGCGTGCAAACAGTGGAATCAGCTCTCCGCCGACGGCTACGCATTCTCGGGGAACTCGTACGACAATACGAACCGGCTCTCGGCCGACAGCTGGCGTCACGTCGCCTTCGTGGAGCAGATGGACCGGGTCGACCCCGCCGCGTCGCGCTGGATGATGCTCTCGGACGTTTGCAAGCACTGCACGTTCGCGGGCTGTCTTGAGGCGTGCCCGACCGGCGCGATCGTGCGCAACGAGTTCGGGGACGTCTACGTGCAACCCGATGTCTGCAACGGCTGCGGCTACTGCGTTCCGTCGTGCCCGTTCGGCGTCGTCGCCGTGCAGCCCGACGCGGGCGTTGCGCAGAAATGCACGCTCTGCTACGACCGGCAGAAGGACGGCTTGGAACCGGCGTGCGCGAAGGCGTGCCCGACCGACTCGATCACGTTCGGCCCGGTCGAAGAGCTGCGCGCCAAAGCGGAGGCGCGCGTCGCGAAGCTGCGTGCGGAAGGCCGTGAGGCGCACCTCTACGGCGTCGACGGCGCCGAGACGCGCGACGTCGGGCCGCTCAACGCGTTCTTCTTGTTGCCCGACCGGCCCGAAGTATTCAACCTGCCGCCCAAGCCGGTGCTGCCGTCGACGTTTCAGCCCGCCGCGTACGCGTCGGGGCTGCTCGGCGCCTTGGCGCTCGGCGCGGTTGGGCTCGCGGTGTTTCGCAGCCCGCAGCCGCGAGGCTGAGTGGAGAACGTACAGAAGCACGGCGCGCAGTACGGCGCCGCCGGCGCGTACTCGCCCGACGCGGTGGCCGCGTCGATGCAGCGCGGCGACGGCGGTTTCGGCCGCGATCAACAGTCGTACTACGATCATCCCGTCCTTCGCAAAGCGCATTGGAAATGGGAGATCGTCGCCTACTTCTTCGCGGGCGGCGCCGCCGCGGCGAGTTCCGCGCTCGCGGCGCTCGCGGCGCGCGGAGGCGATCCCGACGACGCGCAGCTCGTGCGCAACGGGCGTTACACCGCGCTGGCGGGCGCGCTCGTGAGCAGCGTATTGCTGGTGAAAGACTTGGGCCGGCCGGAGCGCTTTCTCAACATGCTGCGCATCGTGAAGCTCAAGTCGCCGATGTCCGTCGGCGTGTACACGCTCGTCACGTTTTCCACCAACGCCGGTTTGCGTGCCCTCGACCAGCTTCACGCCGACGGCGTGATCCGCTTCGACCTGCGCTGGGCGGCGAAACCGCTGCGCGCGCTGACGGGAGTGCCGTCGACCGCCCTGATGGCGTCGTACACCGGCGTGCTGCTGTCGGCGACCGCGATCCCGGTGTGGTTCACGGGCCGCCGCCACATCCCCGCGATCTTCGTGTGCTCCGCGGCGTCAACCGGCGCGGCGCTTCAGAACGCGCTGCTCGCGCTGACCGGCGGCTCCGCGCGCACCGCGAAGAAGCTCGAGCTCGTCGAGCTCGTCGCCTCGCTCGCGGAGGCCGCGTTGCTGCTGCACTGGGAGCGCAGCGCGGGCGACACCGCGAAGCCGCTGTTCACCGGTGCACGCGGTGCGAAGCTGAAATCGTACACGCTGGGCGCCGGCATCGCGCTGCCGGCGCTGCTGATGCTGCCGTCGCTGCTGTCACGCAAGCGTCCGGCGAAGCAGCATCGCTTCCGCACGCTGCTCGCGGCGGCGTGCGCGCTCTACGGCGGGTACGTGCTGCGCGAAAGCGTCGTCTACGCAGGCCGCGACTCCGCGGACGACCCGCGCGCCTACCTCCGCCACCCGGAGTAATTCTGCCGTATCACTGTTGGTTCCAGAAGACGAACATGGCTATTGCCGCCAGGGTCATCAGCGCGAACGTGAGCCAGCCCCAGATGCGCGCGACCAGGGAACTCGTCCAGCGTCCCATCACGTTGCGATTGCTCGCGATCGAAACGATCGCGAACACGAGCGGTACCGCGGCGACGCCGTTGAGCACCGCGGACCAGAACAGCACTTTGATCGGGTCGAGCCGGAGAATGTTGAGGACCGTGCCGACGACGATGCCGGCGGCGAGGATCGCGTAGAACCGCGGCGCGCTGCGCGGCTTTTCGCCGAGGCCGGTGTGGAACGACATCATCTCGGACGCGACGTACGCCGACGAGCCCGCGAGCACCGGGATCGCGAGCAGGCCCGTCCCCACCATGCCGAGCGCGAACAGCAGATAGGCAAAATTGCCGGCAAGGGGCCGCAGCGCTTCGGCGGCGTCTTGCGCGGTCGCGATATCGTGCTTGCCGTGCGCGCCCAGCGTGACCGCCGTCGTCGCGATGATGAAGAACATCACCAGGTTCGAGTAGATCATGCCTGTGTTCACGTCGGCGTGCGCGTCCTTGACCTCGTCTTTCGTCGCGCCCTTGCGCTGCGCGACGGTGCGGCGGCCTTTGTCTTTTTCTTCTTCGACCATCATCGATGACTGCCAGAAGAACAGGTACGGCGAGATCGTCGTGCCGAGCAGCGCGACGACCGTCGTGATCCAGTGCCCGTCGCGGTGAAACTCCGGGACGACGGCGTGCCGGAGAATGTCCCACCAGTTCGGATGGACCAAGAAGACCGTGATGACGTATGCGAACAGCGCGAGCGCGAGCCATTTGAGCACGCGGCTCAGCATCGCGTAGGAGCAGTAGAACTCCGTCAGCAGCAGCACGACGGAGAAGGCGATCACCCAGACGAGAACCGGTAGCCCGGCCACCATGTGCGCGGAGGCCGACATGCCGGCGAGGTCGGCGCCGATGTTGAACGTGTTCGCGATGATTACCAGCGCCGCGAGGCTGAAGGCGAGCCAACGCGGGAAGAGTTTGCGCATCACGGACGCCAAGCCGACGCCGCTCACCATGCCGATGCGCGCGCACATGCCTTGGATGACCGCCATCATCGGTGTCGTGACGAGCGCGAGCCACAGCATCGAGAGGCCGGTGGTCGCGCCCGCGACCGAGTAGGTCGAGATGCCGGACGGATCGTCGTCCGCCGCGCCGGTGATGATCCCCGGGCCGAGGTTCCGCAGGAAGTGGACGAGACGGTTGCGGGGCGGCTTGCCCGGCGTTTCGCGGCCGCTGGGTTCGGCGGGGGCGCTCACGGTTGGGGACGTACCCTGCTCGCTCTCCGAGCAACCTCGCGGCGCCCGGCCGGCCTACGAACTCTACGTTGCGGTGGGCGATCCGGCGTCGAACAGCGTCGGCTCGCCCGAGCGCCAGCCTTCGATCGTGAGCATGCGCAGCTTCGTCGCGGTCCCGCCGCCGGCCGAGAAGCCGTGCATCTTGCCGCTTGCGGCGACGATGCGATGGCACGGAACGATCGGCGCGAACGGGTTTGCGCCGAGTGCCTGGCCGACGGCTTGGGCCGCGCCGGGTTCGCCGATTTGCCGTGCGACGTCGCCGTAGGTGACGATCGTGCCGGGCGCGATGCGGCGCGCTGCTTCGTAGACGCGCCGGTTGAACACCGGCACGTCGTGCATGTCGAGGACGACGTCGGTGAGATCGTCGTGCTCGCCGTGGAGCAGCGCGATGATGCCGTCGATCGCGCGCTGCACCGCCGGCGGCGGCGTCACTTCGGCCGCATCGGCGAAGCGGCGCTGCATACGCTTTCGCGTCGCGTGCTCGTCGGCTTCCGGGAGCTGGCTGCCGGCGATCACGCCGTCCGACCACGCGATGGCGCAGTGGCCGATCGGGGTGGGGAACAGTGCGAAACCGCGTTGCACGATGCTATCGGAACAAGCCGGAAGGCGGCGGGGTTGCGTGCGCGCCTTTCACCGCGTGCCAGAGAATGTCGTTGAGGTCGCCGGGGTCGGCGCGGTCGGCGCGCGCGAAGTCGAGCCGCGCGCTGTCGGCGGCGCGATAGGCCGTCTTGGGATTCTTTTCGTCGAGGTCGATCCGCGCGGGCAGCGCGTCGAACGGCTCTAGATTGGGCGTCGCGCGGAACGCCGCGGTCAGCGGGCGGGCGCCGGCGTCGTACGCGGACATCGGCGGCAGCCCGAGCAGGATCTCGATGGTGCGCAGCACCGACGCTTGCGTGTATGCGGCGTGCTGCACGCCGCCCGCGGTGTACGGCGAAACGAGATAGAACGTCGCGCGCTGCTCGTCGACGTGGTCGGGGCCGTTCTGCGCGTCGTCTTCGATGATGAAGATCGCGGTGCTCGCCCAGTCCGGCGAGTGCGAGATCGCGTCGACGAGCCGGCCGACGGCGAGGTCGTTGTCGGCGACCATCGCCGGCGGCGTCACCTCGCCGGCTTTCGTCCCGCTCGTGTGATCGCGCGGTAAGCGCACGATCTCGAGCTGCGGCAGCGTCCGCGTGCGCTCGAAGTCGTCGAACTCGCGCTTCCACTCGGCGACGCGGGTGACGTCGGTGACCGCCATGTCGAACGTCGCGAAGGCACGGTCGGTCCGCGGGCGCAGCGCATCATCGGTCACGGAAACCGGCGTCGGCTTGCTGGGGCCAGCCGTGACGTACTCGCCGTAGTTGCGCAGCGTGATGCCGTGCGCGACCGCGTCGTTCCACAGATAGCCCGCGTGCGGAACGGCGGCTTCGGCCCCGTCCTCGAAGTCGTAGAGCGAGCGGCGGTTGGCGTAGTTGGGCGGCCACATCTTTTCGAGGTAATCGTTCGCGAACGCGGCGGTGGACCAGTTGTGGCCGTCCGCGCTGACGTGCGCGTTCTCGAAGAAGCGGTCGAACGTGCCGAAGCGTTGCGCGAGCGCGTGCTGGTTGGGCGTGACGCGCGCGCCGAAAAGCACGAGCGCCGGATCGCCGTCGGCGCCCGCGACGTCGCCGAGGACCTGGTCGTACGACCGGTTCTCCTTGATCACGTACACGACGTGGCGGATCGGGCCGCCGCCGCGGACCACCGCGCTCGGCGCGACGCGTTCGCGCTGCGCGAGATCGCGAACGTCATCGAGACCGCGCGCAAGCGCCGCGTCGTCGGGCACGGCGAGCCGCCGGATCGAGCCGGTCAGCTGATCGGCGATGTATTGGTCGGGCGCGGGGTTGGCGAGCCGCGTCGTCGACGGCTGCACCTTGTAGCGCGCGTTCGCGTGGCTCGACTCCCCTTTGCCGTTTGCAACGTAAAGCACGCCGTGCGCGCGGTCGACGGCGACCGCCGTCGGATACCAGCCCGCCGGGATCGCGCCGAGCGGCGCCAGGCCGTCATCGGTCGTGCGGAACACCGCGACCGCGTTCGCCGCGCCGCACGTCACGTAGAGCCGGTCGCCGTCGAGCGCGAGCGCGTTCGGGGACGCGCCCGCGGCGTCGCGCTGCGCGAACGGAACCGG
>JALZBE010000234.1 GCA_030947665.1 Vulcanimicrobiota bacterium
TGGGGCGGCTGGGTGTCGTCCTCGGCCGGAACGACCTCGACCGTCGGGCGCGTCAGCGGGTCGATCCCGTGCTCCTCGAGCGCGGCGGGATACTTCGTGTTGAGGAGGTCGTCCAGCGCGCGCTCGATGATGCCCTGGGGTCCATAGGCGTTCTCGAAAATCTTGCGCGGGACTTTGCCCGGGCGAAAACCCGGGATCTTCGCGGTGCGAACCAGCTTGCGGAACGCGGCATCTTGCGCCGCGGAGAACTCTTCCGGCGTGATGCTGATCTCGAGCTCGACCTGCGTTGGATCGAGCGACTTCAGCGTCGAGGGCACGAGTACGGCAGACCTCCGGAAGTGGGGACGGCGGGCAAGCGCCCGCCGTCAGATTCGAAATGGAGCGGAAGACGAGATTTGAACTCGCGACCCTCGCCTTGGCAAGGCGATGCTCTACCGCTGAGCTACTTCCGCGCGACCGACGGACCACGATTCGCGGCCCCCGGAACGAACCCTGGGAGTCTACCGAAGGGGCGGGTACGCGTCAAGGACACCGGCGAGTATCGGCTAACGTATTGCAGTCGTTCGGTTCTATCGCTCAGCAGGAGGACCCCGATATTGGGTCAGCAGCCCGTGCCGCAAACGATGGTCGGTCGCCTGCCGCCGTCCCAACGAAGTGAGGGTGTATGCGAATAGATAAAGTGATGTTGATGGTCTTCGGAGGCTTCATTTTATGTGCCCTCGCGCCCGCCAGACCGCGAACGTTCGACGGACCTACTGTAGTTGGGACGATGATTGCTGTACCGGTCGGCCGTTTTGTTCAGATTGCAGCGATTGCTAAGGGAACCGGCCGAGGCATCATAAACGGCTCCCAGATCCGACAATTTCGTCAAAGGGTTACGATCAGTCAAGGCCCTAGCTTAGAAACCGCGGCCGTCGTCCATGTATTTGAGGCGAACGAACAAAATGTAGGCTTCGACGACTTTGTGTTTGTCCCGACTGACCCGCGCACATATTTCAGATTTGAACAATATTGTGATGACGAGAATTTTTGTCCGGGTGGTCAGGGCTGGTATGATTGGACGAGCAGTCAAGACTCAGTTGATCGCTCAAGCGGAACGAAAACGACGTGGTCAAGTGACGAAGCGACGTTAACGTTTCTCTGGGATGAGCCGGTTCAATCCCTTGACCTCATCTTGAACACGCCGAATGAAGAGCACGGCGAAGTAAGCGATGACGTATGGTTTGATGTCGGACCGCGCGCTTGGAAAATCAATGAGAATGTTATCGATCGAAATACGCGCGATCTCAACATACACCTACAACCAGTTCCGAGTGGTATGACTGTCGACGATATGGCGTGGTTCCGTTTTGAAAAGAAGGGCATAAACGGCTGGACAGGTGCTCCCGACAAGACGAGTCCGTCACCATTCGCGCGAGACAACCGCTGGCATCCGCTCTCATTCCGGTTGAAGGTGAATGGGCATAATTTCGGCGGCCTTATGGCATTCCCGCAGAACGTAATACTGGACAAGCAGTCACCGTCCTGGCGGTATGACTTGAAATCACTGAGTCACGCCGAAATGTTCGCGTATGGCTTAAGGGACGAGATCGCACCGATTACCGGACATCTCGGCGAGGAAATATCACGATTTACGACAGAATTCAAAAAGCTCGGCATATCGGGGTGGCAGCGAGGACCTCTGGTCAACGATCCACAATTCCCCCGCGCGACAGCCGTGGGCTACGTCCGACATCCGCCAAGCCCCGGGGATGATGGGTTTGTTAGCCTCGATCTTCAATTGGAATCCGTCGATATCGGCGGCGAAAATTTCAGCGTCGATGGCTCCGGGTCCGTAGGACTCCAAAGGTATGTCAGAGTCGAATACTGCCACCACGCCAATGCATGGCCACGGCTAGATGACCACGTGCAGATATCAGGTCGCGTCGTATGGGATACCGACAAGAATGGGTTTTTCGAGATTCATCCCGACGGCCCGGCCGATGTCAAGGTCATCGATGCGAGCGGCGAACTCCATGACCCACAAATGATGCCTAGTGAGATTGTAGATCAGTCCAACGAATGCAATGGCTTGTAGTTGCCACCGCGGACGCGTGGATGAACGGGCGCTACGCGAGTTTAGCTGGGCACGCCGAGACTCGAACTCGGATGGGTCGCCCCACTGGAACCTAAATCCAGCGCGTCTGCCGATTCCGCCACGTGCCCGTGTGCGCGTGCCTTCGCTCCCGGGTCGGGGTTCCCGTCTAGCGGCTCGGCGGCGCCGGTGAGGGGAGCGCGAATTCGGCGGCGGCCCGCTCGTTGAACCGCTGCTGCGCCATACAGTTGGCGGGAGCTTTTGTGGCTTGCAACTCGAGGATGATCTGGCATCGCGCGAGCATGTCGTCGGCGCGCTTGAAATCGGCCCTCCAGTCGCCAACGCCGAGCTCGTGCTCGGCGGCCGCCAGCGTGGAGCGCAGGTATCCTTCGTTCACGACCCGCGCCGCCGGGTTGCCGCACTTCGCATTTTCGGCGAGCCCCGCGACGGATGCGTCGTACGACGCTTGGCGGCTGATCGTCAAATTCGCGGCGATGCGCTGCTGTTCCACCGCGCGGCCGCACGAGGCCGTGTTTGCGGCGGGCGTCTGACGGACGGGCGCCGGCGCACGAGTTGGGGCGCGCGAAGGTCGCACGACGGGGCGCGGGCTAGCCGCGCGCGGTTTGGGCGTCGCGGAGGGCGATGCCGTGGGCGTAGCTTTCGCCTCGGCGCGCCGGCGTTTCTCGTCGTTTTTCTTGGCGCGTTGCGCGGCGTCGAGAATGCGCTTGTTCGCGGCTTCGGTCAGCAGCTTCGCGCGCGCGGTCTCTAAGTCGGAGCGCTCCTTCGATTGCGTCGAGCTCGCGATCGCGGCGTTGAGTCGTGCGATCTCAGCCGTGGTGGCGCGTTGCTGGGCGAACGTCGTCTTGTTCAATTCTTCCGCGCGCTGCCGTTCGGCCACCGCTTCGCCGTTCTTCACGAAACCGGCGATCGCGAGCGCGGCGGCGATGACGACGCAAGCGGCGACCAGCGCGATGATCGCGCGCACGCTGCGCCGCGGAGCGGCGGCGCTGGCGTCGAGAAACGCGATCGCCGTGTCGAAGCGTTCGCGTGCCGCAGGCGACGCTGCCGCCTCGTCGCCGGGAAGGTGTTCAAGCTCGTCGTCGTAGCGCGCGGCCCACGCGGGGTTGATCGACGCGCGGTTCTTCGCCAGCCACGCCTCGCCGACGGCGAGCTCGGGATCGGTCCACCGCGCGCGCTTGGCCGTCGCGTCGTCCACGAGCTTGCGGTACGTCGTCGCGGACTCCGCCTCGTCGTCGACCCATGCGCGCAGGCGGTCCCACAAGCGCATCAGGCTCTCGTGCGTGATGTCGAGGACCGTCTTCGGATTGGACAACGGTCCTGACGCGGTCAGGAACGACACGCCGGGCGCCGCGTACAGGCGGACGAGCTGCTCGATGTCGCCGAACTGCGCGCCCGTGATCGCACAGACTGGGCCGAATGACGTCGGGCGCCGGACGCCGCGGTTCTCGGCATCGCGCGCCGTGAGGCAGCGGAACAGCCGTTCGGCGATCGGCTTCAGCCTGGGCTGGAGGTCGTCGTAGAGATCGTTTGCGTGTTTCGACAGCGCTCCGCGCATCTCGCCGATCTGCTCGTAGTGCCGCACGTCGAGCGGCTCGCCCGCGGTGTGGTCCTCGTCCCATGCGTCCCACGTGCGCATGAGCGCGTGCTCGAGTACCGGGAGCTGATCGGCGTCGGCGACGGCGTCGCCGAGCAGGCGCGACACCAGCTGCGGTGCGATTCGTTCGCCCGCGTGGAGCACGGGCTCTTCGATCGCGTGCTGCATCTGCTCGTGCGTCAAGCGCGGTACGAGGAAGAGGCCGTCGTTCACCGCTTCGGGCAGGTCGCGAAACCGCGCGCAGTCGCCGATGAAATCCGAGCGCATCGTGATCGCGACGTAGATCGGGAGGTCTTTCCACGCCGCCGCGGTCAGCAGCAGCTTGACGAAGGCCGCGGCTTCGCTCGCGCGCTGGTCCGCATCGCCCTCGGACGCGTAGCGGAACAGGTCTTCGAACTGGTCGACGACCACGAGCAGGTTCTCGTCCGCCCGCAACCGCGCTTCGTAGACGAGATCGACCAGGCCGAGCTCGCCGCGCTGCAGCCCGTGTAGGATCGCCGCGCGCGGCTCGTCCGGATCGTCGGCCGGCTTGCCGAGCACTTGCGTTCGGGCGAGCACGCCCGCGAGCGCGTCGGTCGGCGCCGTCCCCGGCCGCATCACGGCGATCCGCCACGAATCGCCCGCGCGCTCGATCGCCCCGCGCTGCAGCGCGGGGATCAAGCCGGCGAGCACGAGCGACGACTTCCCGCACCCCGACGCGCCGACCGTCGCCAGAAAACGCGTGTCGCGAAGCCGCACCAGCAGCTTGGCGACCTGCGACTCGCGGCCGAAGAATACGTCGGCGTCGCCCGTGCCGAACGCGCGCAGGCCGACGAATGGGTTGTCGCCCGCAGCGCGCCCGTAAGGGTCGACGGCCGTCATGCGGATCGTCAGACCAGCGTGAAGTGCAGCTCGCCGATTTTCGAGATCGTCGTGCGGACGCGGTCGCCCGGTTTGAGCCAAACTTGCTTGTCCTTGGGATAACCCGTGATCACGCCGCTGGGCGTGCCGGTGAAGATCACGTCGCCCGGCACCAGCGTGATGAACGTGGACGTGTAGCTCAGGATGTGTGCGCAGTTGAAGATCATCTGCGCCGTGTTGGCGTCTTGGCGCGGCGTCTTCTCGTCGTTGACCCAGGTTTGGATCTGCAGCGTCTGCGGGTTGGGGATTTGGTCGGCGGTGACCAGCCACGGGCCGAGCGGCGCGAACTCGTCGGGCGTCTTGCCGGTCATCCACTGCGAGACGCGCTGCTGCGGGTCGCGCGCGGTGAAGTCGTTGCCGGTCGTGTAGCCGAAGACGTAGCTGAGCGCGTCGGCTTCGGACACGTTGCGGGCGGTCTTGCCGACGATCATCACCAGCTCGGACTCGTAGTCGAACTTCACCGCGGGAACTTTCGACACCGCGACCGTGCCGTTGTGGCGGTTGAGCGACGTGTTGTACTTGTTGAAGAGGTCGGGGAACGGCGGCGCCTTCTCGCCGGTCTCCTCGATGTGCGCGCGGTAGTTCAAACCGACGCAGACGATCTTCGGCGGCGCGGTGACGACGGGGCCGTATTGCACGGAGGCTTCGCTGCGAATCGCGCTCGCCGGCGCGTCCTTCACGAGGCGCGGCAGCGCGGCGACGTCGCCGCGGCCGGCGATCACGTCGTCCACGGTAAGCGGCGGTGAAGCGACGCCGAGCGCTTTCGCGGCGCGCGCGACGTCGACGATGCCGCGCGGCGTGCGCACGCCGACGTGGTCG
>JALZBE010000235.1:0-985 GCA_030947665.1 Vulcanimicrobiota bacterium
TCCCGATGCCATCGAGCGCTTGAGCACCACGACGTTGTTCGCTTTGTCCACGTTGAGGATCGGCATCCCGTAGATGGGGCTGTCCTTGTCCTCGCGCGCGGCCGGGTTCGTGACGTCGTTCGCGCCGACCACGAGCGCGACGTCGGCGCGCTCGAACTCCGGGTTGATGTCGTCCATGTCGTAGAGCGAGGTGTACGGCACGTTGGCTTCCGCCAACAGCACGTTCATGTGGCCCGGCATGCGGCCCGCCACCGGATGGATCGCGTACTTCACCTCGATGCCTTTTTTCTCGAGCTGGTCCGCGAGCTCGCGGATCGAGTGCTGCGCCTGCGCGACGGCCATCCCGTAGCCCGGCACGACGATGACCTCGTTCGCGTACGCGAGCATCGCGGCGACGTCGTCGGCGCTGACCGACCGCACGTTGTGTTCTTTTTTGGCACCCGCTCCGCCGCCGCTGCTCTTGACCGCGCCGAACGCGCCAAATAGCACGTTGGTGACGGACCTGTTCATCGCTTTGCCCATCAAGACCGTGAGCAGCGTACCGGACGCGCCAACCAGCGCGCCGGCGACGATGAGCACGTTGTTGCCGAGCACGAAACCGGTCGACGCGGCCGCGAGGCCGGTGAACGAGTTGAGCAGCGAGATGACGACCGGCATATCGGCGCCGCCGATCGGCAGCACGAACAGGATGCCGAGCACGAACGACGCGACGAGCGCGATCCAGAAATACTCGAGCACCGGCTGCACGCCGGCAACGACCATCCCCCACGTCGCGAGGATGACGAGCAGGATGAGTGCGTTGACGACTTGCTGGCCGGGATACGTGATCGGGCGGCCCGTCATGACTTCTTGCAGCTTGAGAAAAGCGACGATCGAGCCGGCGAATGAGATCGCGCCGATCACCGCCGTCAGCATGCTCGTGAACGACACGTCGTACGTGATCGGCGTGTTCGCGTGAACGTATTTGAGCAATTCGCCCGCGGCC
>JALZBE010000235.1:995-4341 GCA_030947665.1 Vulcanimicrobiota bacterium
CATCTGCGGCATCGCGGTCATCTTCACGCGCTGCGCGGAGACGATGCCGACGACGGCGCCCACGACGAGCCCGGCGGCGACGACGATCCAGTTGTCGATCTGCTGCGTGAGCGTCGCGACGACGGCGATCAGCATGCCGAGCGCGCTGAGACGGTTCCCGAGCCGCGCGGTCTTGGGCGAGCTCAAATAGCGCAGTCCCAGGATGAACAAGATCGCCGTCGCGAGGTACGCGATGTCGACCGGGTTGACCAGTTGCGTGTCCGCCGCGGTCATCGCGCACCGTCCGCGGGCGGCTTGGGCGCTTGGGGCTTCGGCCGGAACATCTGCAGCATGCGTTCGGTGACCGTGTAGCCGCCGAACACGTTGAGCGATGCGAGCACGACGAGGATGAAGCCGACGATCGCATTGAACGGCGGCTGCGCGACACCGGCGATGAGGACTGCGCCGACGAGCACGATCCCGTGGATCGCATTCGTGGCCGACATCAGCGGCGTGTGCAGCGTCGTCGGCACTTTCGAGATCACCTCGAGCCCGACAAACACGGCGAGGATGAAGATGGTCAGCTCCGTGAGCAGATGAACGGTCACGCGGCTCCTCCGGGTGTCGCGGCGTTGAGCGGGGCGCCGCCGAGTGCGGCGCGCGTGGCGTCGTGCACGATCTCGCCGTCGCGCGTGATCGTCGTTCCGGCGACGATCTCGTCGTTCGGATCGAGCGCGAGCGCGCCGTCCTTGATGATGTAGTCCAACAGCGCTTGCACGTTGCGCGCGTACAGCCGGCTCGCGTCGTACGCGAGCGTCGACGGCAGGTTCAGCAGACCGACGATCGTCACGCCGTTCTCGCTGGTGACGACTTCGCCGGGCTGCGTGCCTTCGACGTTGCCGCCGGTTTCCGCGGCGAGGTCCACGATCACGGAGCCGGGCGCCATGGCCGCGACCGCTTCGGCGGTGACGAGGATCGGCGCGCGCTTGCCGGGGATCGCCGCCGTCGTGATGACGACGTCGCTCGCGCCGATCGCTTTCACCATGCCGGCGCGCTGTTTGGCGATCGCTTCCGGCGAAAGCTCTTTGGCGTAGCCGCCCTGGCCTTCGCCGCTCTCGCCGACGTCGATCTCCAAAAACTTCGCGCCGAGCGATTTCACTTGCTCGGCGACGACCGCGCGCGTATCGTACGCGGTGACGACCGCGCCCAGGCGCCGGCACGTCGCGATGGCCTGCAGGCCAGCAACGCCCGCGCCGATGATCAGCGCCTTCGCCGGCGGGATGGTGCCCGCGGCGGTCGTCAGCATCGGGAAGAACTTCGGCAGATAGCTTGCGGCGAGCAGCGCGCCTTTGTAACCGCCGATGTTCGCCTGCGAAGAGAGCGCGTCCATCGCCTGCGCCTTGGTCGTGCGCGGGATCGCATCCATCGAGAGCGCGGTGATGCCGCGCGAGGCGTAGCGCTCGACCGACTTCGGATCGCCGAGCGGGGACAAGAACCCGATCAGCGCCGCGCCGCGCGGGATCCCGTCGAGCTCGGCGTCGGAGGGCTTGGCGACGCGCACGACGGCGTCCGCCTCGGGATATGCGACGCGCGTGTCGGGCGCGATCGTCGCGCCCGCGCTTTCGTACGCCGCGTCGGTGTAGCCGGCGCTCGTCCCCGCGCCGCGTTCGACGATGACGGTATGTCCTGCCTTGACGAACTTCGCGACGATCTCGGGAACGAGCGCAACGCGTCGTTCACCGGGCGCGCGTTCCTTCGGGACCGCGATCTTCATGCGAGCCATTATCGGAGCCGGAAGCCCAGGTCCCTCCGACAGAATCGTCCTCCGGAGAGCGGTGGGGCGGACGACGCAGACAGGGATGGCTCGCTAGGTCAGGAAACCTGATCTTGCCTGTTTCAGGTGGATGGGTGCGAATGAAGGTGCATGGGAGCGATTCATCGCCGCCTTCCGGAGGCTTCTGATGCCACGTGAGCCGAGACCAGCTGTGTTACGGATTCCTCAGGAGGCGATCGACCAGCTCGCCGCGCTCGTTTCCGTATATCACCGCCTTCAAAAGAACGCTGGCGCGGGCGCTCCAGTTCGCCCTGGTTGCGACGACGACATAACGGCGCTCGAGACGCGCTTGAATACACCGAGTGAGATCTGGTGGACCCACCTCATCACCGCGGAGATGTGCGTCACTGAGGTCTCATCGGACGCGCTGGTACGGTCACGTGTACCTGGCTGGCGCCGCCGGATGCAAGAGGTCATCGGGGATGCGCGGTACGCTCAGTACATCGGCGGTGCGCCGAATCCCCAGAGCGCAAAGATCGACGACGTTCGCGCCGACCTCAGCCAGTGCATCGGAACCGTCTATTACTTTTACAGCTCGTACGGCGTGGCGGCGCGCAGCCGGAGCAACGTAACGAGGGACACGTTTGGAGTCGCGCTCCGCATCTTGCTGGTTCAAAGCCTCGTAGCAGGTTTGTTCGCGCTCCACTCGATCGTGTCGTGGTGGCCGAGCATCCCATTAAAAATATTCGTCGGTTTCGAGCTCGTGCTTGCCACGTCGGCGGTAGCCGTGCTCGGCAGCGTCGTAAGCGTTCAGCTTCGGCTTCAGGATCCCAAAGTCGAAGTCGACCCATTCTATCGCTATATTCAAACGTCTTCGGACCGCTTGAGTATCGCGGTGGTTTCGCCGCTGTTCGCGGCCGTATTCGGCATCATGATGTTTTTGCTCATCGCGTCGGGGCTGAGCGGGGGAAAAGCGTTTCCGTTACTCGACCATTTGATTTCGGCCAACCCTTCGCTCCCCGACGTGTCGTTGTTGCTGGTTTATGGCTTCATCGCGGGTTTCGCGGAGCGGCTCGTCCCTGACGCGCTGTCGCGCTTCGCGCAGCGCACCCTAGAGTCTCTTTCGGGGGCCGGCGCTCCGCCGACGCCTCCACCGCCCGCTTCGACGCTGATGGTGTCGGTACCAAGTATGACGTTGGCGCCGAATGATACCCGCACGTTCACGGCGACGGTTCCCGGTGGAAAGGACGACATCATGGCTTCAAGCGGCGCCTCCGCCGTCGCAACCGTGGACACTGACGCAAAAAAACCGCCCGGCCCCGTCACGTTTACGGTGAAGGCCGTAAGCTCGGGTCACACGACGATCACGGTGACGAGCGGTAAACAGACCGCGACCGTGCAGATCGACGTGAGTTAACCGCGTTACGTCATCGACTGCCAGCATTCCCCGCCGCTTGACGCTCCGATGAACGCGTCGCGTTACGTCTCCGCGACCGTTTCCGCGGCGATCGGGATTGGGGTTGGGCGCAGTTCGCGGCGCCGTTTGCCTAGGCGCAAGATGGGCTGCTCGACGCCGTACGTGATCAGCGCCGA
>JALZBE010000235.1:4351-5406 GCA_030947665.1 Vulcanimicrobiota bacterium
GGGATGGCCACGAGCCAGTAGACCAGCTTCCACACCGGATCCTCGTGCGGGTCTGCGGTGGCGTACGGCGGCAGATGGTGCTGCACGAGCGCGCGCGCGATCGGCTGGTGCCACAGGTACAAATTGTACGAGATGGCCGCGAAGAACAGCAGCACGCGGTTCGCGAGGACGAGCTGAAAACCGCGCACCGCGAACAGCGAGCCCAGGCCCGCCGCGAGGCACGCGAGCGCGAGCGCGGAGCGCCACTCGACCGACCACAGCTGCGGCCATTCGTGGTCGGAGCGGTGGAAGTCGCAGTTCGCGACGAGCAGCCACAGCGCGACGAAGCCCGCGGCTGACAATGTGGTGAACACCCAGCGGCGTTCCGCGAGCCGCGGGCGGCGCGTCGCAATCGCGACGTAGGCGAACGCGCCGAGCATCCCGGCCGCGAAGAAGTCGATGTACCCGGGTAGCTGCGCGAGCCGCTGCTCGTAGTAGTAGTGGTTCGCGAGCATGCACCACACGCGCCAGCCGTTCGCAATCGCGAACAGCGCGAGCGTCGTGAGCGCCGGCCTTCGCACGAACGCCAGCACCAGCAGCGGAAACAGTACGTAGAACTGGATCTCGACGCCGAGCGACCACATCACGCCGTCGATCGACGTGTTCGTGGTCTGGAACCAGTCGTGGATGAACAGCAGGTGGAATCCGACGTCCTTCGCCGCGTCCGCGAACGTCGGATACGTCTGCACGCCGAATGCGATCATCGCGGCGATCGCGAGCACGTACGACGGCACGATCTTGAGGAAGCGCCGGCCGAAGAAGTGGCGCAGCGTCGGCTGCGGCGTACCGGCGAGACGGGCTTGGGCGTACGGCAGCATCAGCACGAAGCCGGAGATGAAGAAGAACAGCGCGACGCCGAGGAAGCCCGCTTCGGCGATCGGCTGGAGCGAGATGCTCGTGTACGGGACGAAGGCCCAGGTCCATGAGATCTGCCAGAGATGAAACCACACCACTGCGGCGATGGCGATGCCGCGCAGTGCGTCGATCGTCGCGATGCGGCCGCCCCGCACGAGCTC
>JALZBE010000236.1 GCA_030947665.1 Vulcanimicrobiota bacterium
GGTCGGCGCAATGACGCCCGCCGGTGTACGCGCCGCCGTGCGCGCGGGCACGATCACCGGCCCGACCGAACGACTCGCCCCCGATTACGTGCAGGCGAACCTCGTCGTCGTGCCACGCGAATACGCCGGCGAGCTCGCGGACCTGTGCGCGCGCAATCCCGTGCCGTGCCCCGTGGTCGAACAACTCGCGCCCGGCGCATACGAACCGCGCTGCGCGCGCGGTGCCGACATCCGCGCCGACCTCGGCCGCTACCGCGTCTGGCGCGATGGCGATCTGATCGAGCAGCCGCGCGACGTGCGCGCGGTCTGGTCGAACGACCTCGTCGCGTTCTTGATCGGCTGCTCGTTCACGTTCGACCACGCGCTCGCCGAAGTCGGACTGACACCGCGCCACTACGCGCTCGACCGCAACGTCCCGATGTACCGCACGCGCGTCGCGCTCGCCGCCGCGGGCCGCCTCGGCGGTGTCATGGTGGTGAGCATGCGCCCCTATCGCGCGAACGACATCGAGCGCGTGCGCGACGTGACGCGCCCGTACCGCCTCGCGCACGGCGAGCCGATCGCCTGGGGCGATCCCGCGCAGCTCGGCATCGACGATCTCATGCATCCGGAGTACGGCGATCCGCCCGTGTTAGAGGCGGGCGAGGTCCCGGTGTTCTGGGGCTGCGGTGTAACGCCGCAAAGCGTGATCGTCGCGAGCAAGCTCCCGTTCGCGATCACGCACGAGCCCGGCCATATGTTCGTCACAGACCTCGTGCACGCGGAACTCGCCGGCGTGGTGCGGTCCTAGCGCACTCCGCTCTCCGGTAGCGTCAGCGACGCTGACTCGCAGTCGATCTCCGCGACGACGCCGTACGGCAGCGTGAATATCGGGTCCGTGTGGCCGAAGTCGAGGTTGGCGAGCACAGGCAGGTCGATCAGGCCTTCTTCGTCGAGCGCGTGCACGATCGCGGCGTCGTACTCCGCCGGCTTTTCCGGATCGACGCCGCACGGACGCCCCACGATGATGCCGCTCAGCACGCGCAAGATGCCCTGCGAACCGAAGTTGCGCAGCCAGCGCAGCACCAGCTCCGGCTTGGGCGCTTCTTCCGACGTCTCGTAGAAGAAGATTGCGCCGCGCCAGAGGTCGAGCGGCGGCCACCACGGCGTGCCCTTGAGCATCTCGAGCACCTCCGCGCAGCCGCCGATCAGCGGTCCGCGCGCGACGCCGCGGCCTTGCAACGTGCGCGGTCCCGTCGACGGCTTCAGCGTGCGCCGGCGACCGCGCAGCGACGGATCGCCCCATTCGAGATGCTCGTCGGTCCAACCGGCGCGGTTCGGTTCGATGATGCCCACCGGCGCGGTCTCGAACAGCGTGCGGCGCACCGCGTCGAGCGTGTACGCGAACGGTTCGACGTTCTCCGCGAAGCCCGCCATCACGGTGGGCCCGTAGAACGACGTCAGGCCGGCTTTGCGGAGACCGAAATGAATCGACGTGGAGTCGGAGTAGCCCAGGTAGATCTTCGGGTTGGCGGCGATTGCGTCGAGATCGAGATGCGGCAGCACGCGCACCGAGTCTTCACCGCCGATCGACGCGATGATCGCGCGGATCGAAGGATCGCCGAACGCCGCATTCAAGTCCGCGGCGCGGCCTTGCGGGTTGCGCGCGACCGACTCGAGGTCGTCGAGCGCGTGCGGCATCTCGACGACGTCGAACTCGAACCGCTCTTCGAGGATGCGCCGCCCAAGCGCGTAGCGCTCCGGCTGCGCTCCCGGGCCGCCCCATGACGGCGTCACTACGGCGACGCGGTCGCCGCGCCGCAGCGCGGGCGGTTTGATCGTGCGAGCGGGCCACGTGGTCATCCGGAGCGCGTTCGCGAATGCGAGCGCAAACGCCGCCGTGACGGCGGCGTGCGGATCGGCTATGCTCAGGCGCGATGCCGTCCGTGCGCTCGATGGGTCCTGCCGAGTGGGCCTCCTTGCTCGCGCTCTCCGTGCTGTGGGGCGCGGCGTTCTTTTTCTACAAGGTGCTCGACGACGCGGGCCTGCCGCCGTTCACGATCGCGTTCGGGCGGGTGCTCGCGGGCGCGCTGGTGCTGCTGCCGATCGTCTTCGCGACCGGGCGCAAGCTGCCGCCGTCCCCGCGGATGTGGGCTGCGTTCGCGGTCACCGGCGCGCTCAACAACGTGATCCCGTTCAGCCTGATCGCGTTCGGCGAGACGCACATCGTCAGCGGCCTCGCGGCGATCTACAACGCCACGACGCCGCTGTTCACCGCGCTGATCGCGCACGCCGTCACGCGCGACGAGAAGCTCACCGCACTGAAGATCACCGGCGTCGCGATCGGCCTGGGCGGGGTCGCGATCATGATGGGGCCCAGCGCGCTGCACGGCTTCGGCGCCGTCGCGATCGCGCAGCTGGCCTGCGTCGCGGCCGCGGTCGTGTACGCGTGCGGTGCGATCTACGCGCGGCGCTTTCGCGCGCTCGGCGTCGATCCGCTGATGCTCTCGACCGGTCAGCTGTGCGCGTCGACGGTGATGGCGCTGCCGCTCGTGCTCGGGTTCGACCGCTCGTGGCCGATCGTGCACGGGCTGGCGGGGGGCGTGTGGGCGGCGTGGCTAGGGCTAGCGGTGCCGAGCACCGCGCTTGCGTACGTCCTGTATTTCCGCATCATCGCCGTCGCCGGCGCCACCAACGCCGCGTCCGTCACGTTCCTGGTGCCCGTGAGCGCACTGCTGCTCGGCACCTTCGCGCTGCACGAACGGCTCGCGCCCAGCAGCATCGCCGGGATGATCGCGGTGTTCGTGGGCCTCGCGGCGATCGACGGCCGCATCTTCGCGCACCGGCGAAAATGAATGCGGGCGCTTCCCGGCGGAGAGGGCGAGATGCGGAAAACGGTGGTTCCCGGCGTGTGGTCTTGGTCGCGCTGGCAGCCAGATCGCGGGCTCGACTTCAACGGCTTCTTCGTCGAATCGCCGGACGGCAATCTCGTCGTCGACCCGATCGAGCCCGACGACCAAACGCTCGCCGAACTGCGCGAGCGCGGCGTCGCTGCGGTGCTCGTGACCAATCGCGATCACGAGCGTTCGACCCCAGCCGTCGTCGCGGCGACCGGCGCGCAGGTGATCGCGAGCGAGCTCGACGCGCCGCTGCTCGCGCACCACGTCGACCGCACCGTCGTACCGGGCGAGATCGTGTTCGGCTGGACCGTGCTCTCACTGGACGGCTTCAAGACGGCCGGCGAGATCGTGCTCTACGACAAAGCGCGCCGTGCCGCGATCGTCGGCGACGCGCTGTGGGGCACGCCCGCGGGCGCGCTCACGCTGATGCCGGACGCGAAGCTCGCCGACCCGCAACGCGCGGCGCTATCGGCGCGCAAGCTGCGCGCATTGCCGATCGACCATGTGCTCGTCGGCGACGGCGCGTGCGTGTTCGGCAACGCGCGCGGCGTGATCGGCGCGATGCTCGACGCGCGCGAGAACGTCTTCGTCAACCGCGTCAACGTCGACGAGCTCGACTTCGTAGATTGGCACGACGGCCACGAACCGTTCGGTGACGAGACGGCGGAGGTCGGCCGGCTGCTCGGTGCGGAGAAGCTGGGGTATTCGGTGGCCCGATTGCGGCGCGGCGACCACTACTGCCCGTACCACTGGCACACAGCAGAAGAAGAGCTGTTCGTGGTGCTGGCGGGGACGCCGGCGTTGCGCACGCCGCGCGGCACGTTTCCGCTGCGCGCCGGCGACATCATCGCGTTTCCGGCGAACGCCGGCGGCGCGCACCGGTTGTCGAACGACGCGGACGAGGAAGCGCTGCTGCTGCTGGTCGCCAATACCGATCCCACCGACACGTGCTTCTATCCGGACTCGCGCAAGCACGTCGTCGAAGCGACCGGCACGCTGGTGCGCAACGAGCCGCAGCTCGACTATTTCGACGGCGAGAAATAGCGCATGAACGGCGTCCACCGCACCGCGACGACACGCGACCTGCACGTCGCATACCTTGAGCGCGGACCTGTCGACGGCACGCCCGTGCTGCTCGTGCACGGCTTCCCCGATGACGCGCGCACGTGGGACCGGCTCTCGGGCGCGCTGGAGGCGGATGGCTATCGCACGGTCGCACCGTTCGTGCGCGGCTTCGGACCGTCGCGCTTCATCGACGGCGCGGAACGCACCGGGGAGGTCGCCGCGCTCGCGCGCGACGTGCTCGCGCTCGCCGACGCGCTGGGCATCGAGCGCTTTCACTACATAGGACACGACTGGGGCGCGCGCGCCGGTTACGCGGCGGCCGCGCTCGCGCCGGAGCGTTTTCGCTCGCTCACGGCGCTCGCGGTCGCGTACGGCACGAATCACGCGTCGCAGACGATGCCGGTCGACCAGACGCGCGCGTACTGGTATCAATGGTACCTCGCGACGCCGCGCGGCGAAGCCGAGCTCGCGACGAACGCGCATGCGTTCTGCCGCGCGCTTTGGTCGTGCTGGTCTCCGAACTGGCGTTTCGACGACGCCGAGTACGACGCCACCGCCGCGTCGTTCGCGAACCCGGATTTCCTTGCCGTCGCGCTTTCATCGTACCGGCAGCGCTGGGGCTTCGCGCCGGGCGCGGCTGCGTACGCCGGCGACCGTGCGGCGCTCGAGCGCGTGCCGCCGATCGTCGTTCCCACGCTGACGCTGATGGGGCGCGACGACGGTGCGACGCTTCCGTCGAGCGCCGAAGGCAAGGAGGCGCTCTTTACCGGACCGTACCGCGCCGAGGTCCTCGCGGACAGCGGCCATTTCGTGCAGCGCGAGCAGCCGGGCGCGGTTGCCGAGCGGGTGCGGGCGCATCTGCGCGCCAACTGAAGATGGCTGATGCTCCCGCTGCTCCTCGCGTATGCAATTGCCGCCGCGCCGATGCCGTGCCCGTCCGACCTGCTCGTCGCGAACCCGCGGCTGCGCATCATCCGTGCCGCTGAGAAGGCGTTCGACAACTACGTCGTCACGATCGACGTCACGAACCGCGGCAGCGCGCCGCAGCCGAACTTCACGCGCCAGCACCTCGCGTTGGTGCGCGACCGCGTCGTGATCGGCACGCAGCCGATCCAGCCGCTCGCCGCGAACGAGAGCTACGCCGCCGCGTTTCGCGTGCAGCTCGTGCACGAGCGCAACCGCGCGCCGTTCGTCGTCGAGTTCCGCTACGAGCTCGAGTCGAAGAACGCGCCGCGCGCGAACTGCACGACCGCGAACGACCGGCTGACCGCGACGCTGTGATGCGCATTCGCCTCGCCCGGCGCGGTGCGGACGAGGCGACCGTCACGCTTGTCGCGCACGCCGAGCTGCCCGACGGGCCGCTGAGGCTGCGCTACCCGACGCGCACCGGCGCGCTGCTGCGCGTCGACGGCATCGTGCGCGGCGCGTTCGACGGCATGCACGGCGCGATCGACCTG
>JALZBE010000237.1 GCA_030947665.1 Vulcanimicrobiota bacterium
GGACGCTGCCGGCGGACATCGGGCTGCCGCCCTGGAGGGTGTAGCTGATCGAGAACGACGCGATGTTCGCGCCGTCGTAGTTGAGGATCACGACGTCGTTGGGGCTGCCGTCGGTGATCGTCTTGCCGGTGGTGCCGCCGTCGGTCAGGCTCGTGTGCGTAGTGCCGTCGTTGTCGGTGAGCGTGAACGCGAACGCGTACGGCGCCAAGCCGGTGATGAGCGCGCCGCTGGCGTCGAAGGCCTGGACCGTGATCGGGCCCGAGAACGACGTGCCCGGCTGGAGGTGCGGCGCCGTGATGGTGACCGACGCGACGACCCCATCTAGCGTCGCCTGCAGGTTGGGGTTGGTGGACCCCGGCTGGATCGTGAGCGTCACCGTGATCGTGGCGAGCAGCTGCTGGCTCGCGTCGAGCAGGTCGAACTGGTAGACCACCGAGCCGCTGGGGGCCGGGATCGTGACCGTGCACGTCTCGCCGGAGGGCCCCGCGGTGCAATTGCCGCCGGCGCCCGTCGTCAGCGCGGTCGTGGTGGGGTTCACCGGGACCTGCGTCGCCGTGGGCGGCTGGCCGTTGACCGTCTTGACGGTCGTGCGGAGAAATGCCGAGCCCGGCGACACGAACTGCGGCGAACGCTTCGATGCGCTCGGGTTGCGGGGGATCGTGAGCGTCAGCGTCCCGGTGGGACCCGACATCGGGCTGTTGGTCGGTCCGGTCACCGGCGCCACGGGCGAGACGGCGGAACCGCCACCGCCGCCACTGCACGCTGCGATCCCGCTCGCGACCAAGAGGAGGACGGAGCCGAACGCTACGGCGCGCGTGTTCATCGTGATGACGCCTTTGTGGCAGGTTGTGGATGCGCGAATACCGCGAGCGGCATACGGCTGCAAACTCTCGACAAAAAAAGACCCCTGGGCCAGAAGAGCCCTAGCGCAAGATAGAGCGCTCGAAGCGATCAACCCTTCCCCGTACGGACTGGCACGGTAAAGAACGTGCACGGCGTTTCGCCGCGTACCTCGCGACGTTCGGCGAACGGACCTCGCGGCTCGCGACGCGAATCGAAGCGGGTCATGCCATCCGACCGGATCGACATTCGCCACGTCGCGCGCCTCGCGCGTTTGGCGCTTACTGACGAAGAGATTGCGACGTTCGGGCCCCAGCTCGAGGGCCTGATGACGCACGTCGACGCGCTGGCTCAGCTCGACACGAAGGACGTCGCGGCGACCGCGCAAGTCGTGCCGTCGCGTAACGTGCAGCGTCCCGATGCGCTCCGGCCGGAGACGATGTTATCCCACGACGCCGCCTTGGCGAACGCCCCGCAGCGCCAGGGCGCGTACTTCCGCGTCCCGCGCATCATCGCCGAGGAGGGCTAGCGTGGATCCCGTCAAGGACAGCGCGCGGGCGATCGCCCGGGACGTGAACGCCGGTGCAGTCTCGGCGGCCGAAGTCGCCGAGCGGCTGATCCCTCATGCCGAGCAAGCGGACGTACAGTTGCGCGCCTACCTGCAGCTCACCCCCGACCTCATGCGAGCGCACGCTCGCCGGGTCGACGAACGGGTGGCGGCCGGCGAGCGGCTGCCGCTGGCCGGCGTCCCCGTGGCGCTCAAGGACAATATGTGCGTTACCGGCACTCGGACGACCGCGGGCTCGAAGATCCTAGAGAACTTCGTCGCGCCGTACACCGCGACGGCCGTGCAGCGGCTGCTCGACGCCGGCGCGCTGCCGATCGGCAAAACCAACCTCGACGAGTTCGCGATGGGCTCGTCCGGCGAGAACTCGGCCTTCCCCGCGACGCGCAATCCCTACGACCTCGACCGCGTGCCCGGCGGCTCGTCGGCCGGAAGCGCGGCGTCGGTCGGCGGGTTCACCGCGACGCTGTCACTCGGCAGCGACACCGGCGGCTCCATTCGCGAGCCGGCCGCGTTCTGCAACGTCGTCGGCTTCAAACCGACGTACGGCCGCGTGTCGCGCTACGGGCTGATCGCGTTCGCGTCGTCGCTCGATCAGATCGGGCCGTTCGCGCGCACGGTCGACGACGCGGCGCTCGCGTACGACGTGATCGCCGGGCATGACCCGCTCGACGCGACGAGCGTCGACCGCGCCGTCGAGCCCACCGCGGAGCACCTGCGTGACGACTTGCGCGGCGTGCGGGTGGGGATCGTCAAGGAGTTCGGGCTCGAGAAGCTCGACGCAGCGAGCCGCGCTGTGTACGACGCGGCGTACGCCGATCTCGCGCGGCTCGGCGCGGAACTCGTTGATGTATCGCTGCCGACCGCGGACTACGGGTTGGCGACGTACTATTTGATCGCGCCGGCGGAGTGCTCGTCCAACCTCGCGCGGTTCGACGGGGTGCGTTACGGCTTGCGCGTCGACGGCGCGGACGTGGGGGAGATGTACGAGCGCACGCGCGCCGCGGGCTTCGGCCCCGAGGTGAAGCGCCGCATCCTCATCGGGACGTATGCGCTGTCGTCGGGCTACTACGACGCTTATTATCTGAAAGCGCAGAAGGCGCGCACGCGGATCGCCGAGGATTTCGCGCGCGCCTTCGAGCGCTGCGACGTGATCGCGGCGCCCGCGGCGTCGTCGCCGGCGTTTCGCTTCAACGCGAAAAACGATCCCGTGACCATGTACCTGATGGACTACTACACGATCCCCGGTTCGCTCGCGGGCCTGCCCTCGCTATCGGTACCGTGCGGCGCGGCGGTGCCCGAAGACGGCAGCCGCCCGATGCCGATGGGCCTGCAGCTCACGACGCCGTTGTTCACCGAACGCGCGCTGCTGGGCTACGCGCACGCCTACGAACGCGCCACGCTGCACGCCGAAAAACTGTACGACGATGTCGTACAGAACTCGTCGAAGGAAGGTTCTGTCACCCTGAGCTTGTCGAAGGGTGCGCCACGATGACGACGACCGAAGCGACATCCGACATCACGTCCGAATTGCTCGACAAGTACGAAGCCGTCATCGGGATCGAGTGCCACGTCGAGCTCAAGACCGAGTCGAAGATGTTCTGCGGCTGTCCGAACGCGTTCGGGGGCGACCCGAACACGAAGGTGTGCCCGGTGTGTCTCGCGCTGCCTGGCGCGCTGCCGGTGCCCAACGCAAAGGCGCTCGAGCACATGATCCGCGCGGGGCTCGCGTTCGGCGCCGAGATTCCGGCGCACTCGAAGTTCGACCGCAAGAACTATTTCTATCCGGACATGCCGAAGAATTACCAGATCTCGCAGTACGACATGCCGCTCACGCAGGGCGGCGTCGTGCGCTACTGGCTCGACGACGGCACGCGCGGCGAATGCCGCCTGACCCGCATCCACATCGAAGAAGACACCGGGAAGTCGACGCACGCCAGCGCCGACGGCCGGCTCGCGAGCTCGACGTCGTCGCTGATCGACTTCAACCGCGCGGGCGTGCCGCTGATGGAGTGCGTCGGCGAGCCGGACCTGCGCAGCGCCGACGAAGCCGTCGCGTTCGTGGAGACGCTTGCGCGCACGTTCCGCGAGCTCGGCGTAAGCGACGTGAAGATGGAGGAAGGCTCGCTGCGCTGCGATGCCAACGTGTCCGTTCGCTTGCGTGGGGCGACCGAGTACGGCACCAAGGCCGAGATCAAGAACATCAACTCGTTCCGCAGCCTGCGCCGCGCGACCGAGTCGGAGATCGTACGGCAGATCCGCGTCGTCGAGAGCGGCGGACGCGTGATCCAGGAGACGCGCGGCTGGGACGAGGGTGCGGGCGTGACGCACAGCCAGCGCTCCAAAGAACAGGCGCACGACTACCGGTACTTCCCGGACCCGGACCTGGTGCCGTTGGACGTGACGGCGGACGTCGTCGAGCGCGTGCGCGCGACGCTGGTCGAGACGCCGTTCGAGCGCTACGTGCGCTACGTGGACGTGCACGGTCTCGAGACGAAGCGCGCGACGCAGCTCGTCGACGACAACGCGCTCGCGGTATGGTTCGACCGCGCGGTCGAGGCCGCCGGCGGGAACGCGCAGGCGGTGGTGGCGTTCGTGCTCGGCGATCTGTCGCGGCTGGCGAACGAGAGCGGCACGCATGTCGCGCACGGCAAGGTGACGCCGGATGCGCTGGGCGAGCTCGTCGGATTGACGCAGTCGAACGCGATCAACTCGAAAGCGGCGAAGCAGGTGCTGGAGACGCTGTGGAACGAGGGCGGTTCGGCCAAGGCGGTCGTCGAGCGCGAAGGGCTCGCGCAGGTGAGCGATCGCGGTGCGGTCGAGGCCATCGTCGACGAGGTGCTCGCCGCGAACCCGAAGGTCGTCGCGGACTACAAAGCGGGTAAGACGAACGTGTTCGGTTTCCTGACGGGCGCCGTGATGAAGGCATCGCGCGGCAAAGCGAACCCGACGCTCGCCCAGGAACTGCTCAAGGAGAAGCTGGGCGCATGAATCCGTTCTATCGGCTCCTGCGACGTATGCGACTCGTGCGCGAGCGACCGTATGGCCGAAGCAAATTACTCCAGCCGTACGAGGACGACCGCGGCGATGCGGCTGGCGGCGGCGTGCCCGCGCGCTTGCCCAAGGTCCCGCCGCGGCTCAGCGGCGGCAACGCGCTGACGATCCCGCGCGACGACGTGATCACGGAAGCGCGCAGCTCCGACAGCGTCTAGCGTAACGGCGTGCAGCGACTCAGCACTGGAGTGCGAGCCACGTTCGACCGAACTCGCGAGCGCGCAGCGCGTCCTCGGTGATCAGAAGTAGAGCATCCCCATGTCGCCCCACATCATGCCCGATCGAGTCGACCCGCAGCAGCAATCGCCACGCCGCCGCACCCGCGCCGGTCGTCTTTGCACGGGAGGGGTCGCATGCGAATTGCCGGGCGCGCCGATGCGGACAATGAGCGACAGGCCTGTGTTCGGGTCGTTCACGGACAGTGGGATGCGGATCGGTCCGACGTTGTCGTCGTTCAGCTGGGCGGCATGCATGATCGGGGTTCTCCGTGATCTGGCGCCGCGGAGCGTAACCCGACGAACCTACGGGACGCTTACCGCCACGTACCAAGCTCTGCCGGCGCGGCGATGCGTGGTGTCACGGACGGAGCCGCTGCGTTCAAAGGCGAAGCAATGCCGGTCGTGAGCGCGCTGGTCGACGAACGGGGACTCGAGGTCCTCGACTTCCAACGGATCCGGGAGCGGTATGCGGGACAGACGCATGCGCCGCAGTCGTATGCCCGCGCGCTGGAATGCGAGCCGGCGACCGACTTCGCGCTCGTGCGGCGGCTGGTCGGCGAGACGACGGAGATGCGCGCGCTCGCACAGGATGCCGGCTTCTCGATGCAGCGGATCGACGACGTCGACGAGGCGGTCGCGACCGCGGCGCGCGGCGTGTCCCTCGCCGCGCGGGATCTCCGCTCGATCGCGGACGCGCTCGGCGCGGCCAATGCCGCCGTG
>JALZBE010000238.1 GCA_030947665.1 Vulcanimicrobiota bacterium
GTTTGGCGCTATGGGATGCGTTTTGTCGGCATCCCCGCGGACGACTGGGATGCGATCATGCGCTACACCACCGACCGCCCGGTGGCGGAGGCGAACAAGGCCCAGGACGAGCTCAGCTCGGTCCGGATGACTCCGGACGACACCGCGCGGCTGCTCCCGCGGGAGCTGCAGACGCGGCTGTTGCAGTTGCTCGTCGAGCGGGGGCGGCTGGCGCCGCTCACCGACCGCGTCACGCCGCTGGTGCAGTACTTCTACTCAGGGATCGTGCGGCACGACGACCGGCTGATGCACCGGCTCGTGATCCAGTCCAAGCTGGTCGGGCCCGAACGCGACGAGCTGTTCGAGACGCGGTTCGTTTTCGACGAGGGCGGCAAGAACGTTCAAATCCTCAACTGAGGCGCCTCTGAACACGTCACCGTTTCGGGCATCGCGCCGAGGGAAATCGCCCGAGAACGGGCACTTCATCAGATCGCCCAGAAAGGCGTATCGTGCCCCAGAAAACCGCCCTGATCACCGGGATCACCGGGCAAGACGGCTCGTTCCTTGCGGAGTTCTTGCTCGAGCAGGGCTACCGCGTCGTCGGGATGACGCGCCGTACCTCGACCGACGTGCACGAGCGAATCCAGCACCTCGTCGACCGCATCGAGATCGTGTCGGGTGACTTGCTGGACCAGAGCTCGATCACGTCGATCGTCGCCGCGATCCGCCCCGACGAGATCTACAACCTCGCGGCGCAGTCGTTCGTCCCGACGTCGTGGCAGCAGCCCGTGCTGACCGGGGAGTTCACGGCGCTCGGCGTGACGCGCGTGCTCGAATCGATCCGCGCGGTCGACCCGGGGATCAAGTTCTACCAGGCCTCGAGCTCGGAGATGTTCGGCAAGGTGCACGCCGTGCCTCAGAACGAGACGACGCCGTTCTACCCCCGCTCACCGTACGGCGTCGCGAAAGTGTACGGCCACTGGATCACGGTGAACTACCGCGAGTCCTACGACATGTTCGCCGCGAGCGGGATCCTGTTCAACCACGAGAGCGAGCGGCGCGGTAAGGAATTCGTGACGCGCAAGATCTCCGATGCCGCCGCACGCATCAAGCTGGGCTTGCAGAACGAGCTGCGGCTGGGGAACCTCGACGCGCAGCGCGACTGGGGTTTCGCGGGCGACTACGTGCGCGCGATGTGGCTGATGCTGCAACAGGACCGCGCGGACGATTACGTGGTCGCGACGGGCAGGACGCACGCCGTGCGTGAGTTCGTTCGGCTCGCATTTGCCGCCGTCGATCTAGACTGGGAACGGTTCGTCGTCGTCGATCCTCGGTATTATCGCCCGGCGGAGGTCGATCTGCTCGTCGGCGACGCGTCGAAGGCGCATGCGGTGCTGGGCTGGACGCCGGACGTGCGGTTCGAAGCGCTGGTCGAACGCATGGTGCGCGCGGACCTCGAGCGGCTGCGGCCGCTAGCCGGCGGCTGACGTGCGCGTCCTGGTCACCGGTGCGGGCGGGTTTGTCGGCGGCCATCTGATCGCCGCGCTGCGGTCCCGCGATCATGATGTCGTGGTCACCGACCGCGCGCCGCACGCCGGCGACCACGACACGCTTCCGCTCGACGTCACGGACTCGCTCGCCGTGCGCGGCGTGGTCGAGCTCGCGCGGCCGGACGCGATCGCGCACCTCGCGGCGCAGGCGTTCGTGCCCGCGTCGCTGAGCGATCCGGTGGGGACATTCGACGTCAATGCGAACGGCACGCTGCGCCTGCTCGAGGCCGCACGCTCGCTCGCGGATCAGGGCGGCCCCCGGCCGCGCGTCCTGGTGGTCAGCAGCGGCGACGTGTACGGCGCACAGCCGCGCGACGCGTTCCCGCTGCGCGAGACGACGGCGCCCTTGCCGCGCAGCCCGTACGCCGCGAGCAAGGTCGCCGCGGAAGCGCTCGCGCTCGCGTACGCGCGCTCGTACGGCGTCGACGCGGTCGTCACGCGCGCGTTCAACCACATCGGTCCCGGCCAGTACGAGCGCTTCGCGGTCGTCGATTTCGCGCTGCAGATCGCGCGCGTGGCGGCGGGCGGCGCGGCGCGCGTTCTGGTCGGCAACCTCGACGCGAGCCGTGATTTCCTCGACGTCCGCGACGTCTGCGACGCATACGTGCTGCTGCTCGAAGGCCGCGGCGCGGCGGGCGAGATCTACAACGTCTGCAGCGGCACCTCGACGACCATGCGCGAGATCTTGCGCCGTCTCATCGAGCTCGCGCACGTCCCGGTCGAGGTGCACGACGATCCGGCGCGCATGCGGCCGGCCGACGTCCCGGTGAGCGTCGGTGACGCGTCCAAGCTGCTCGCGGCGACGGGCTGGGCGCCGCGCATCCCGCTGATCGCGGCGTTGCGCGCCGTCTACGACGACGCACGGACGCGCATCGCGTCGCCGCTTTCGACGAGCTCAGGATGACGTCGCCGAACGCACGGCGGCAATCGACACGTTCCGGAATGGTGATCAAGGTGACTTCGTGAATTCGACCTTCAGCTCGTTCGTCTTCGGCAAGCGCGGCGTGCTGCTCGCGCTGCCTGCCGTCGTGCTGGCGAAGTTCGGCAAGCCCAGCGCGTTCTCGATCGCGACGGGCCTGCCGCTCGCATTCTCCGGCGAAGTGGTGCGGATGTGGGCGGTCGGCTACAGCGGCGTCACGACGCGCGGCGACACCGTTACCGCCCCCGCGCTCGTGACCGCGGGGCCATACGCGTACGTGCGCAACCCGCTTTACGTCGGCAACGTCCTCACCGCGGCGGGGTTCGCGCTCGCGTTCACGGGCGAGAACTCCGCGCGCGCGCGCGTGCTGCTCGTGGGCGGATCGCTCGCGGCGATGCTCGGCGTGTACGCGGTGATCGTGCCGCACGAGGAAGCGTACCTGCGCACCGCGTTCGGGCCGGAGTTCGACGGTTATTGCGAGCGCGTGCCGCGCGTCGTCCCGGCGCTGGAACCCAGCGAACCGCAGCGCGGGTCGTACGATCCCGACGTGATCGGAAAAGCGGAGACGCGGACGTGGCTGACCTTCGGCGCGATGCTCGGCGTGCTCGCCTTCAAGGCGCTGCGCGCCTGAGGTGACCGTGCACGCCGCGGGGTCGACCGGCCGCCTCAAGGTCGCGCTCGCCGCGACCGCGGGCGTGGCCGTGCTCGAGCTCGCCGGCGGCGTTCGGTCCGGCTCGCTCGCGCTCATGTCCGACGCCGCGCACGTGACGATGGACGTCGTCGCACTCGCGATCGCGCTGGCCGCGGCCGTGCAGGCGAAACGCCCGGCCACGCAGCGCCAAACCTACGGCTTTGCGCGCTACGAGATCCTCGCCGCGCTCGCCAACGGCGGGCTGTTGACCGCGGTCACGGTGCTGATCGCGGTCGAGGCGGTCAAGCGCCTCTTTCATCCCGAATTGCCTGCGGCCGGGGTGATGGCGGCAGTAGCCGCGATCGGACTCGCGGTGAATTTGGCGATCGGGCTGATGCTGGTGCGCGGCGCTCACGCCGACCTCAACGTACGCGCGGCCGTCCTGCACGTCGCGGGCGACGCGCTCGGCGGCGGCGCCGTCATCCTCGGCGGCATCATCATCGTGCTGACCGGCGCGGCGTGGATCGATCCCGCGCTCTCGCTGCTGGTCGCGGCGATCATCGTGGCCGGCGTGATCGGCATCGTGCGCGAGGCGACGAACGTGTTGCTCGAGAGCGCGCCCGGACACGCGGGGATTCCGGCGGTGCGCGATCGGATCGCCGGCGTCGCCGGGGTCGTCGGCGTGCACGACCTGCACGTCTGGACGATCGGCTCGGGGAGCCACGCCCTCTCGGCGCACGTCGTGCTCGACGACCGCAAGCTGAGCGAGGCGAGCACCATCCTCCGGTCCATCGACGGGGCGATGCGGGCCGACTTCGCCATCGCCCACGTCACCGTGCAGTTCGAGTGCGAGAGCTGCGACCCGGACGCGATGATCGTCTGCACGCAGACGCCTCGGGAAACCGGCGCCGCGTTCGCGAAGTCGTCGGGGTCATGAAGCCCGGTACCGTCGTCCTCGCCACCGCCCGCACGCCCTTCGGCCGCCTTGGCGGCGCGCTCGCCTCCCTCCCCGCCACGTCGCTCGGCGGCGACGCGATCCGCAACGCGATCGCGCGCGCGGGCATCGACCCGGCCGACGTCGAGCACGTCATCATGGGGCAGGTCCTCCAGGCCGGCGCCGGCCAGGCGCCCGCGCGCCAAGCCGCGTTCAAGGCCGGGCTCGCCAAGACGACCACCGCCGAGACGATCAACAAGGTCTGCGCGTCCGGCATGCTCGCCGTCGCCCACGCGGCGCGCTACATCGGCGATGAGGACAGCCGCGTCGTCGTGGCCGGCGGGATGGAGTCGATGTCCAACGCGCCCTACCTGCTCCCCGGCGCGCGCAACGGCTACCGCTACGGCCACGGCACGCTCGTCGACGCGATGATCCACGACGGCCTGTGGGACTACTACTTCGACGAGGCGATGGCGGCGCAGGGCGCGCGTGTTGCCGCAGAGCTCGGCGTGACCCGCGCGGTGCAGGACGAGTTCGCGTACCAGAGTCACACGCGCGCGCACGACGCGCACGAAGCCGGGCACTTCGGGGCGGAGATCGTGCCGATCAACGTTGCGACCAAAACGAAGGGCAAGATCGTGGTCGACGCGCTGCCGCAGACGGCGCGCGCGCGCATCCCCGCGTTTGCCGGCGCGCGGGGCGCGGGCGGCTCGGTGTGGGATCACGTGCCGCCGCAGAACATGGTCGCCGATCCCGCGCAGTACTCGCCGTACGTCACCGGCGACGTTCCGTTCACGCGCGTCGACCGCGACGAGCCCGTGCGCCGCGACGCGTCGATCGAGGCGATGGCGAAGCTCAAGCCGATCGACAAAGACGGCACGATCACGGCCGGTAACGCACCCGGCGTGAACGACGGCGCCGCCGCGCTCGTGCTTTCGAGCGCGGAGTACGCGCGTTCGGTAGGCGCCGAACCGCTGGCGGAGATCGTCGATCATGCCGGCGTTGCCTGGGATCCGCCGTATCTTGCGCTCGTGCCCGCGATGGCCGCGCAGAAATTGCTGGATCGGCAGGGGCTCAAGGCGTCGGACATTCACGTTTGGGAGATCAACGAAGCTTTTGCTGCGGTGGCGTTGACTTCGGCGGCGCGGCTTGGGCTCGATCCCACCGTCGTCAACGTGCAAGGTGGGGCGGTTGCGCTTGGGCATCCGATCGGGGCTTCCGGTGCGCGCATCGTTTCGGCCGTTGTGCAGCAGTTGCGGCGGCGTGGCGGTGGGCTCGGGATCGCGGCGATCTGCTCGGGTGGTGGGCAGGGTGATGCTGTGCTCGTGAAAGTCGCGTAGGGACTGGCAGGGCGCCGCGTGCGCCTTCGGCACGATGGCGGTA
>JALZBE010000239.1 GCA_030947665.1 Vulcanimicrobiota bacterium
CGGCGCTCAGCGTCGCCCGATTACTCGCCGCGACCCAATTTGCGATCGGCGCCGTCGGCGCAGGCTGCGGGATGATGGCGTTCGCGTGAACCGGCGGTAGGCCGCTCTGAGCAGCGGCCGGCAGACCTTGCGCCGTGACCAGCAGCATGGCCATCCAAAGCGTTCGCATCAACCGCTAGAACGCGCCGGACCCGACAGGCGTTCCGGCGACGACGGCGACCCCGTCGTCACGCGCGGCGGAATCAAGCCGACGAAGTCCTTTGCCGATCGTAGCGTCGCGTCCGCGACGGCTGCGGCGCGGGCGGCGCCGTCCGCGAGCACGTCGTCGAGATAGGCCGGATCCGACGTAAGCGCGTCGTATTTCGTGCGGATGGTTCCGACGACGTCGAGCACCGCTTCGAGCAGCGCGTTCTTCAGCACGCCGTAGCCGCGCTGGTCGAATTGCTCGAGCGCGTCGTCGCGCGTCGTTCCGGTCAGCGCTTCGTACAACGATAGCAGGTTGTCGATTGCGGGTGAGATGCTTTCCGCCGCGACGGCACTGCCCGAGTCGGTCTTCGCGCGCATGATCGTCCGGCGAATCTTCTCCGGCGGGTCCAGCAATCGAATCGCGTGGCCTTCACGAATCTCCGCGATGCTCTTGCTCATCTTCTCGGTGGGATCGTCGAGGCCCATGACGCGCGCGCCAGTCTCGGGGATGAGCGCCTCCGGCGCGGCGAAGCACTCGCCGAACAGGTGGTTGAAGCGCTGCGCGATGTCGCGCGTGATCTCGACATGCTGGCGCTGGTCGTCGCCGACGGGCACGTATTTCGGCTGATACAGCAGAATGTCGGCCGCCTGAAGCACCGGGTACGTGAACAGCCCGGCGCTGGCACTCGTGCGCTCCGACTTCGACTTGAATTGCGTCATGCGCTGCAGCCACGAAATCGGCGTAACGCATTGGAAGATCCACGCGAGTTCCGCGTGCGCGGGCACGTGCGACTGCAAGAAGATCGTCGACTGCTTCGGATCGAGCCCGCAGCTCAAGTACAGCCCGACGATCTCGCGCACCTTGGAACGGAGCTCGTCGGCGCGCACGCTCTCCGGGATCGTCAGCGCGTGCATGTCGGCGATGAAAAAAAAGCAATCGAACTCGCTCTGCCGCCGCACCCACGTCTGAATGGCGCCGATGTAGTTGCCGATGTGGAGCCGCCCGGTCGCCGCGATCCCGGACAACATGCGTGGTCTGGATGTCATAGAACGCCGACCCGTTCACTCGCCGACATGCCTCAGCCTCCCGAGCGAGCCGAACGGTCGGCAAGACGGCGACGCGAGCGGCGATCCTCGACGCGCTCGGCGTCCTGGTGGGGGGCGGACACCTTCGAGCGTCCAAGCAAACCTGATGGACGAACGGACTTTCGGCTTTCGCACGCGCGCGCTGCACGCGGGCACGCCGCCCGACGGCGAGACGGGCGCGCGCGCGCTGCCGCTCCACATGTCGTCGGCGTTCGTGTTCGACTCCACCGAGCACGCGGTCGAGCTGTTCTCGCTGCGCACGTACGGCAACATCTACACGCGCATCAGCAACCCGACGGTATCCGCATTCGAGGAAAAGCTCGCGAGCCTCGAAGGCGGGCTCGGCGCCGTGGCGACCGCGAGCGGGCTCGCCGCGCAGCTCGTCGTCATCCTGAGCCTCGCGCAGCAAGGCGATCACCTCGTCGCGTCCACGAATTTGTACGGCGGCACCGTCACGCAGTTCTCCGTCACGCTCAAGCGCATGGGCATCGAGACCACGTTCGTCCCCGGCGGTGACGCGGGCGGCGTGCGTGCCGCGCTGCGCGAGAACACGCGCGCGGTGTTCGTCGAAACGATCGGGAACCCGAACGGCAACGTCGCGGATCTCGCCGCGCTCGCGGAGGTCGCGCATGCCGGCGGCGTGCCGCTGATCGTGGACAACACCTTCGCGACGCCGTACTTGTGCCGGCCAATCGAGCACGGTGCCGACATCGTCGTGCACTCGGCGACGAAGTTCTTGTGCGGCCACGGCACGCTGATCGCGGGCGCGATCATCGAGTCGGGGAAATTCCCGTGGAGCGCCGGGAAGCATCCGCTGCTGAACCTGCCCAGCCCCGGCTACCACGGGCTGAACTTCGCAGAGACGTTCGGTGAGTACGCGTTCTTGCAGCGCGCGCGCGTCGAGGTACTGCGCGACGTCGGCGCGTCGCTTTCGCCGATGAACGCGTGGCTGCTCGTGCAAGGACTCGAGACGCTGGCGCTGCGCATGCCGCAGCACGTCGCCAATGCGCGCGCGGTCGCGAACTTTCTGCGCGACCGAGAGGAAGTCGCGTGGGTGTCGTATGCCGATCTGCCGGACAGCCCGGAGCGCGCGCTCGCGCAGCGCTACCTGCCGCTGGGCGCGGGTTCGGTATTCACGTTCGGTTTGCGCGGCGGCCGCGAGGCGGGGCGGGCGTTCATCGAAGCGCTCGAACTGTGGAGCCATCTCGCGAACCTCGGCGACGCGAAGAGCCTGGTGATCCACCCCGCATCCACGACGCACCAGCAGCTGTCGGACGACGAGATGCGCGCCGCGGGGGTCGGCCCGGAGATGGTTCGGCTCTCCGTCGGGCTCGAGGACGTCGACGACTTGATCTGGGACCTCGAGCACGGCCTCGCCGCGGCGCGCAAGGCGACCGAGGTGCGCGCGTGATCCTGGAGACGCCCGCGCAGCGTCGCGCGCTGCTTGACCGCGCACACAGCGTCGCGATGGTGGGCGCGTCGCCGAACCACACCCGCCCGAGCTACTTCGTCTTCTCCTACTTGCGCACGCGCGCGAAGCTCGAGATCACGCCGATCAACCCGACGATCGCCGAGATCGACGGCGTGCGCGCGTACCCGTCGCTGGCTGCCTACGCGGCGGAGCGCGGCGCGCCCGACATCGTCGACGTCTTCCGCAAACCGGAAGAAGCACCGCAAGTCACGCGCGACGCGATCGCCGCGGGCGCGAAGGCCATCTGGTTCCAGTACGGCGTGATCAACGACGAAGCGATCCGCATCGCCGATGAAGCCGGCCTCGACGTGGTGGTCGACCGCTGCATCAAAGTGGAGTCTGCCCGCTTCGACGGCGGCCTCGCGGTCGCGGGCATGAACACGGGCGTGCTCAGCGCCCGCCGCCGGAACCGCTGAACCGGCCCATCCGGCCGCCCGGCATGGTCCACAGGGCGGATTCCGAAGAAGGCGCGCTATGAGAATGCTTCACGCCGTCGTGCTCGCCGCGGCCGCCACGCTTGTGCTGGGAACGAGCCCGGCCGTCGCCGCCACGACGCTCCCGACCGCCGACGAGGCACAGAAGCTGGTGACGCAAGCGATCAACGCGCGCGCCGTCAGCACGATGGTCTGCAGCGAGAACAAGAAGAACATCGTCTCGAAGCAGGCCGTGGACTACCTTCGCTCGATCGGCTGGGGCCGTCTCACATACGACGGCAACCAGTTCAATTTGCTGCGTATCGGCGAGCGCGGCGTCGCGAAGCTGCAGGGCGATTGGGAACACGATCGCACGGCCGTCGACCCGCAAAAGGCGAACTTCACGAAGATGGCCGCCGCACCCGACGGCTGCTGGCGCATTCCGCTGGGATTGTACAACGTGAACTCGGTGAGCAACATTCGCGCCGGCGACGCGGAGGGGACGGCACTCGCCGACTTCACGTTCACCGTCGTCCCGACATCGTTCGGCGATGGGATGGTCAAGAACAACGGGGACACGCTGGTGGAAGCGGACTCGCTCGTCGGCGTCCCGGCCCGGCCAGTCTATATAAGTTTCTACATCGACAACGCGAAGAAGCCGCTGGCGGCGCAAGCGAAGCTCGCGTTTACCGACGGCAGCTGGCACGTCGTTCCGTGAGCATGGTTCACGTGCTCGCGATGATCACCGCGAAACCGGGTCAGCGTGACGCGCTGCTCGAGACGTTCCGCGCCAACGTCCCGGCGGTGCGCGCGGAGGAAGGCTGCATCGAGTACGGCGCCGCCGCCGACGTCGACGTGCTCGGCCGCTTCCAAGCGATGTTGGGCGCCGACAGCTTCGTGGTGATCGAAAAGTGGGCGAGCGCGGACGCGCTCAAAGCGCACGCGGCGGCGCCGCACATGGTGGCCTACGCCGCAAAGACGAAAGAGCTGATCGCCGTCCGCGCGATCCACGTCCTGTCACCGGCCTGACGCGCACCGCGCGCCTCAGCGCGCGTGCTCGCGCGCCCAGTCGCGCCATCCCGTCGGCAGGTCTTCGACGTCCACGAGCTCGCCGATGCGGTGCCGCTCGAAGAAATAGATGCGCGTCATCTCGGCGAGCGTCAGCGCGTGCCCGGGGCGGTGCACGATCTCGATGCCGTCGCCCGCCGCAACGTCGCCTTCTTGCACGATCGACAGATACGCGCCGGGGCGCAGCGCTTCGGCAAAACGCCGCACGAAGTGCGGGTCGTCCATCTTCATCGCGAGCTTATAGCACGGCACGCGCGGCGACGTCACTTGCACCACGGCCGACCCGACGCGCCAGCGCTCGCCGATGAGCGCGCCGCCGACGTCGATGCCGCGCGTCGTGAGGTTGTCGCCGAACGTGCCCGGCGCGCAGTCGCGCCCGAGCTCGCCGCTCCACCAGCCGTAATCTTCGACCGCGTAGGCGTACGCGGCACGGTCGTGGCCGCCGTGCACGCTGCGATCCGCCTGATCGTCACCGTCGAGGTTGACGCCGCGCAGCGGCACGCGCCCGGCGACGGGTTCCTTGAAAATCCCAGTCGTGATCTGCTTTCCGCCGCGCTCGACGGTGCGAACCGCGCCGACGTTGACGGAGACGACGGAGGACGCGAGCTGGGACTGCATGGTTTCGATCATACGCAGATGGTGACAACACGGGGATGCCCGTCTTGGATGCTCGAACGACGCCCATCGTGAAAACTCGAGGCGCCGTGTTCGCGTTCGTACCGGCGTGCGGGCGCTGCACGCCGTGCCTCACCGGACACTCCGCGCGCTGCGCGAACGGCAACGCAGCAAACCAGAACGGCGAGCTGCTGGGCGGCGGCACGCGCTTCCGCCTCGATGGCGCGCCCGCATACCATCACCTCGGCGTGAGCGCGTTCTGCGAGCGCGTGGTCTGCGCGCAGGAGTCGCTCGTGCGCGTCCCGCCCGACACGCCGCTGGAGATCGCGTCTTTCTTCGGCTGCGCGGCGCTGACTGGTCTCGGCGCCGTCTTCAACGTCGCGCGCGTGACGCCCGGATCCAGCGTCGCGGTGTTCGGCGCAGGCGGCGTCGGCTTGATGGCCTTGCTCGGCGCGCTCGCGGCCGGTGCGACGCACACGTTTGTCGTCGATCCGGTCGAAGCGAAGCGCCGGCTCGCGGTCGAGCTCGGCGCAACGGCGGCG
>JALZBE010000021.1 GCA_030947665.1 Vulcanimicrobiota bacterium
GATCCCGTCCGCGCCGCGCCGCGCGCCGTTCGCGTACGCGAGCGTCACGGTGAGGCCGATCGCCAGCGCGAACGCGTACTGCCAGGTGTGGTACAACGGCGTCTGCGGATACAGATCCTGCGCGACGGCGAGCGCGATGACGATCGCTGCGACCGCGAGCGCGGCGATCCGCGCGCTCATATGTCCGCTCCTCATCTGCGCTGCGGTGCGGATTGCGCGAGCGCCGGTGCGACCGCCGCGCGCATCTGTTCGAGCGTCATCGCGCCGTCGACGCCTTTCACGACGTGACCGTCGCGGCTGACGATCACGCTCGTCGGCAAGCCGATCCCTTCGTAGGCCCGCCCGTACTGCTGCTGCTCGTCGACGAGGATCGGGAACGTCACGCCGCGCTGCTTCGCGAACGCTTCCGCGACCGACGCGGACTCGCCCTGATCGACCGCGAGCACGTCGACCTTGCCCGCGTTCTCTTGCGCGAAGCGCTGCAGCGCCGGGAGCTCCTCGCGGCACGGCGGGCACCACGTCGTCCAGAGGTTCAGCAAGACGACGTGACCGCGATGCCGGGCGAGTGAATCGATGCGGCTGTCGGTGCGCGGCAGATCGAACGACTGCGCGGGCGCTCCGGCCAGCGCCGCCGGCCCGCCGCCACCGGTCCTGCCGGCATCGGGGGCGTTGTAGCACGCGCTCAGGAACACCACCGCACCGATGACGAGAAACCGAGGCACCAGGGGCTCTTCGTGCTGAGCGCAAGCGTTCCGTCCCCGTGGCGCGCGGGGCACGTGCGCGCCGCGAACGCGATGCTCGCGACATACGAAACCGGAAGCGACGCGCCCGGCGCGCCGGTCGTGCTGCTGCTGCACGGCTTGGGTCACTGGACGGACGCCGCGTGGGGACGGCTCGTGCCGCGAATCGATCCGGCGCTGCGCTACGTCGCGTTCGACTTGCCCGGTTTCGGCGCGAGCGACAAGCCCGACGCGGCGTTCGACCTCGCGTATTTCCGGCGCGTCCTCGACGACGCCGTCGCCGCGCTGCAGCTCGACCGGTTCGCACTGGTAGGACACTCACTCGGCGGGTTCATCGCCGCGGACTACGCGGGCGCACATCCCGACCGCGTGACGCGCCTTGCGCTGGTCGCGCCGGCCGCGTTCGCGCGCACGCCGCGCCATCTGGTCTACGCGCTCGCCGGCGGCTTCGCGCGCCCGCTGTTCGAACGCCGTCCGTCGCGGCGATTCGTGACGCGGATGCTGTCGCGCGCCGTGGCCGATCCGAATGCGCTCGACCCGGCGGTGATCGAGCGCGCCTACGAGCTGTCGCAAGAGCCCGCGCTGCGAAGAGCGTTCGCCGGCGTGTACGCGGGCGCGATCCACGCGTTCGCGCGCGCCCGCCGGCTGCACGCCGGCTTCGCACGCTATCCCGGCCCCGTCTTCTGCGCCTGGGGCGCACAGGACCGCTACATCAACGTCGCCGGCTTGCGCGACGTCGTGCGCGTCTACCCACGCTCGAAAACGCTCGTGCTGGACAAGAGCGGGCACCTCCCGATGATCGAAGAACCGCAAACGTTAGGCGCCGCACTGCGCGATTTTCTGAAAAACTAATCGCGCCGAATCACCAGTCTCCCATGCGTTCTTCGTCGACCTCGCCTTCGAAGACGATCGTGCCGGGGGCCAGGATCGCGGAGACCACGGGGACACCGTCGTAGCGCAGATCGCGGTTCATCGCGTCTTCCGGCGAGCGCGACATCAGCGTCGCGAAGCGGCCCAGGACGTCGGGCGCGCACAGCACGCGTTCCGGTGCGACGTTGTAGAGCCGCCGGAAACCGGCGAGCGCCTTTTCGAAGGCCGGCTCGTCGAACCTCGTGCCGAGCGCGACGGTCCAGCGCACGCGTTCCAGGGCTCTCTCCCTAACCGACCGAACGGCTTGCGCGATGACGGCCCGGATCCTCGACGGACGCGCGCTCGCAACCGACCTGCACGCCGAGATCGCTGCGCGCGCGCAGCGTTTGCGCGCGCGTGGAATCGCGCCGCGGCTCGAGGTCGTCATCGTCGGCGAGGACGCGGCGAGCGCGGCGTACGTGCGGAGCATCGAAAAGGTCGGCGGCAAGGTCGGTGTCGACGTGCGCGTCGCCGCGCTGCACGCCGAAGCGGACGAGAACGCCGTGCGCACGGTGCTGCAGTTGCTGGGCGGCGATCCACTCGTTCACGGTGTGATCCTCCAACAGCCGCTCCCCGCGCACCTGGCCATCCGCCGGATCGCGGAAGCGATGCCGCCCGGCAAAGACGTCGACGGCGCGAATCCGGTCAATCTCGGCCGGCTGGCGTTCGCGAGCGGGACGGAGTTCGTCCCCGCCACGCCGGCGGCAGTGATGCTGCTGCTCGAACGCAGCGACCGCCGCGAGCTGCGAGGGATGCGGGCGTGCGTCGTTGGCCGCTCGAACGTCGTCGGCCTGCCGGTCGCGCTGCTGCTGATGGCGCGCGACGCGACCGTGACGATCGTGCACAAAGAGACGCGCGATCTCGCGCGCCATACGCGCGACGCCGAGGTGCTCGTCGTGGCGACCGGCGTACCCAACCTCGTGCGCGGCCACATGGTCGCACCGGGCGCGACGGTGATCGATGTCGGCACGACGTACGTCGACGGCAAGCTCGTCGGCGACGTGGATTACGGCGACGTCTCCGCGGTCGCGAGCGAGATCACGCCGGTCCCCGGCGGCGTCGGCCCGGTCACGAACGTCGCGTTGATGCGCAACGTCGTGTTAGCCGCCGAACGCGTCAGTTAAGCGAGAAATGCTTGCCGAAAAACTGTTCTTGATGCGAGCGGAACTCGCCGCCCGGCGCGTCGTCGCGCACGACGCTCTCTTGCGCTTTCTTGCGGTCGAGCAGCGAGCGCAGCTGCGGCAGCAGCCGGCGTAGGAATCCGAGCTCCGCGGCCAGCCGTGCTTCGGCGGTGCGCAGCTCGAGCAGGCGTTGCTTGAGCGCATCGGCCACTTGCAGCGCGTCGCCGACGACGTAACTCGCCTCGACGGGATCGTGCGGCATCTCGACGTCGGCGGCGTTGCCGGAGAAGGCCACGAGCAGGCGCACGTACTCACCGAAGTCGCTGAGCACGCGCTGCGCGAGGTCGGATGCGCGCGCGTCGGCGTCGTCGCCGTCCTCGTCGAGAAACTCAACGTCCGCCGTCAGGTACGGATCGCGGCTCACGATGCGCTCGATGCGAAAGCGCCGGCCGCCGGTGGTGCTGATGTAGTACCGGCCGGCGGGCAGCGGCGTCACTTCGGAGATCTCCGCGGTCGTGCCGATCTCGTGCGGCGTCACGTCCGGATCGCCGGTATCCTGTCCGTCGCGGATCAGGACGACGCCGAACGCCTCGCTCGCGTCGAGACATTCGGCGATCAGCCTGCGGTAGCGTTCTTCGAACACGTGGAGGTTCAGCACCGCGCCCGGGAACAGCACGGTGTTGAGTGGGAAGAGCCGCAAGCGCTCCGCCACGCGGTCAGGCCGTGCGGCCGGCCTTCGCGCCGTCGAGCCGCTGCTGCACGACGGTCCAGTCGACGTTGGCGAAGAACGACTCGATGTACTTCGGGCGCTCCGCCGGCTTGTAGTCGAGCAAAAACGCATGCTCCCACACGTCCATGACGAGCAGCGGCACGAAGCCCGCGACGTTGCCGTCCTCGTGCAGCGTGATCCAATGGTTGGACACGCGCTGCGCGTTCGGATCGTAGTACGCGATCGCCCAGCCGACGCCGCGCATCCCGCCGACGGCGCTGAAGTCTTTCTTCCACGTGTCGAAATCGCCGTACGTTCCGCCTAGCGCTTCCTGCACGCCGGCGCCTGGCTGGCCGCCCGCGTTCTTGGTCATGTTCCCGAAATAATATTCGTGCAGGACCATGCCGTTGTACTCGAAGCCCAGACGGCGCGTGAGCTCGGCGAAGCCGGGGTTTGCACCGGCTGCCTGTCCGTTCTTGATCTGCTCCGCGATCTGTTCGTTGAGCAGGTTCGTATTCTTGACGTAACCTTCGTACAGTCCGAAATGGACCTGCAGCGTGTTGTCCGAGATGCCTTGCAATCCGGCGAGGTCGAACTTCTTCGGCGTATACGATTGTTGGGCGAGCGGTGCCAACGGAAGCCTCCTACGATGGCTGTGTTTGGGGTGGACCCGTAGCTTCGCGGGGCCCGGCAGGTTCCCGCTTCCGGCGGGCGGCAATCAAGCGTATCGTGCGCGACCTCGCCTACCTCACGCGGCTCCATCGGGAGCCGTCGCCGTTGCTCCTGGAGCTCGAGCAGCACGGCCTGCGCGAGGGGATCCCGATCGTCGACCGCGCTGCGGGGCGGTTCCTGTCGGTGCTCGTCCATTGCATGCAAGCCAACCGCATCTTGGAGCTTGGAACGGCATACGGTTACTCGACCCTTTGGATGGCGCTGGCGCTGCCGCCGGCCGGCCGCATCTGGACGATCGATCCCGACATGGAACGCACCGAGATCGCGACGTCGTACTTTCGCCGTGCCGGGGTCGAGGAGCGCATCGAGATCATCAACCAGCCCGCGCTCGAGGTGCTCGGCTCGTTTCCTCAGCGCAATCTCGACATCGTGTTCATCGACGCGATCAAGACCGAGTACGAAGACTACCTCGACGCGGTCGTGCCGATGCTCAAGCGCTCCGGGATCGTCGTCGTGGACAATTTGCTGTGGTCCGGGCGCGCGGGTGCGGTGCCCAAAGCGTCGGACGAGCCGAACACCAAAGCGATCCGCGCGTTCAACAAAAAGTTCCTCAACTATCCGGGGCTCGACGCGACCATCGTGCCGATCGGCGACGGGATGGGCATCGGTGCGCGCGTCGACTGACGACTTTCGCGCCGCGATGCGGCGCTTCGTGACCGGCGTGTCCATCGTGACGACGTCGCTCGACGACCGCATCCACGGCTTCACGGTCAATGCGTTCGCAAGCGTCTCGGCGGATCCGCCCACGGTGCTCATCTGCGTGAACCGCGTCGCCACGGCGCACCCGCTGATCGCGGCGTCGCAGCACTTCTGCGTGAACATCCTCGCGCTCGAGCAGCGCGCGCTCGCGGAACGGTTCGCGGGCGGCGAACCGCGCTCGCGCTTCGACGGCGTCGCCTACCGGATCGGTCCCAGCGGTTCGCCCGTGCTCGAGGGCACCGTCGCGCACGTCGACTGCCGGGTGACCGAAGAACTGACAGCGTCGACGCATACGATCTTCCTGGGCGAGGTGCTCGAAGCGGGATCGCGCGACGGCGAGCCGCTGGGGTACTTCAACCGCGCGTACCGCGACTTGGCGCTACGGCGCCCTCGGAGCGGCGACGCATGATCGTCGAAACGTTTGCGGTCGGCGCGCTCGGCTGCAACTGCTCCATCCTCGCCGACCCAGCGAGCGGTGAGGCGATCGTGATCGACGGCGGCGACGACGAAGCGGAGATCGCGCGGCGGCTCGACGCGCACGGCGTGCGGCCGCGCTATCTCGTGCACACGCACGCGCACGTCGATCACATCGGCGCGCTGGGGCCGCTGCGCGAGCGGGTCGGCGGCGACGGGCTGCTGCATCACGCGGACCTGCCGTTATACGGCACCCTCGCGCAGCAAGCGCGGTTCCTGGGCATGCTCGCCGTGCCCGCGGTCGTGGCGCTCGACGGCGATCTGACCGACGGCGACGTGCTGCGCGCGGGCGCCATCGCGCTGCGCTGCATCCACACGCCGGGGCACACGCCCGGCTCGACGTCCTTCGCGCTCGACGGCGCCGACGGCGCGCTGCTGTTCACGGGCGACACGCTCTTCCGCGGCGCGGTCGGCCGCTGGGACCTCGGCGGCACGTCGCTGGCCGACATCGTCGGCTCGATCCGGCGCAAGCTGCTCGTCCACGACGACGCCAGCGTCGTCGTCCCGGGGCACGGACCCGCGACCACGATCGGCGAGGAACGGCGCACGAATCCGTACCTTTCCTGAGCTTGACCCCGCAGGGAACGAACCGCCGCCGCCCGTACGCCGCGACGATATGCTTTACTCGACCCGTCGCGTCGCGATCGCCGCCGCTTCCGCCTCGATCCTGCTGGGGTCGACCGTTCTGGCAGGCTGCTCGAGCGGCTCGAACGCAACGATCACGCACAATCCGCCGCTTTCCACCTTCGGCGGGAAGAGCACCGCCCGCAGCGCGGTGCAAAGCGCGATCCTCGTCGCCGACACGTCGACCGGCAACGCTGTCCCGGGCGGACCGACGCCTGCCGGGATCGCCCGGCGCGTGCTCGACATGATGCGCGGACGGCACGTCTCGGCCGCCACTGGCGCGTGCGTCAACGGGAAAAAGAGCAGCCAAGCAAAGCAATCCGACGGGTCGACGACCACCACGACGGACCTCTACTACGACGCGCTGTGCGCGACGCTGGAAGAAGAGGAAGTCGTCAACATCGACACGCTCAGCGGGGCGACGACCGCGGGCACCGGGACGATCACGACGTACGATCGCACCAGCACGCTGACGAGCTATCACAAGCTCACGCTCAGCGCACTCAACGGGTCGACCTCGCAGAGCGTCACCTACAACGATGCCGCCTCGGCGACCGTAAACGGCACGATCATCGCCGCCGTGGGCGCCACCTGCACCGGCGCCGCGAACTCGCCGGCGATGACCTGCACGGCGGCGATGTACGGCACGTCCGGGTCGACCACGTTCGGCCAGTCGATTTCGGACAGCGCGACCGCCGCTACGACGGCCGGCGGCAACAACACCGTGACCGTGAACGTCACGTATTTCGGCGCCGGGATCACCGGGATCGCGCAGTCGTCGGGGAACTGGGTGGTGCTGGGCGCGACCGGGTTCAACGCGGCGACGGGCACGTACACCTTCACCAAGACGGGCTCGACAGGCAGCGGTACCCTGTCGCTCACGGACTCGCTCTACACGTACACGGTGACGGGCAACCTCACCGCGACCGGCCTGGCCGTGACGATCGTGCGCAACACGGATCCGATCGCGACCGCGACCGTCGACCAGGCCGGCGACGGCGTCATCACGTACGCCGACGGGACCACCGACGTAATTTGGGGTAACGTCATCGGCGTCTAATTCAACCGAATTCGCTTAGGAGGTCCGGCTCGATGCTTTCGCGTTTGCATCCGTTCTTCGCCGTCGCCGGCGCCGCGCTGTGCCTCTCCGCCTGCGGCGGCGGCAGCAGTGGCAGCGGCTCGGCACTGGTCGTCTTACCGACCATGACGCCGACCAACGGCCCCGTCCCGGGCTCGAACTCCGTCGCCGTCACGCCGAGCTCGCTCGCGTTCGGCGGGCCGGGCGCCGGGGCGCAAACGTTCACGGTAAGCTCCACCACGGCGAACGCTCCGCTGCCGACGATCGACCCGTTCGGCTGCGGCCCCGTTGTTTCGATCACCACGACGTCGACGACGCTGCCCGCGACGTACACGGTCACGCCGCAAGGCAACGGCGTTTGCACGTTCGTGTTCACGATCGGGAACCGGTCGGCGTCGCTCGGCATCAACGTCGGCGGAGGCAGCGGCGGGTCGTTCACGACCACGGCGACCCCGTTGACGTTCACGCTTGGCGGGCCGTCGCAGACCTACACCGCGACGGCCTCAAGCGGAACGCTCTCGGCGGACGCAACCTCGTGCAACGGCATCGCCGCGGTGGCCGGCGGCGGTGGCCCGTCGCCACAGACCTTCACGGTCTCGCCTAGCGCAGTAGGATCGTGCACGTTCTCGGTGGTCGACGGTTCGAACTCGCTGCTCGTGCCCGTCGTCGTCAAGCCTGCGACGCAGCCGGACGGTGTGGTCCTGTCGCCGGCCGCGCTGACCTTCGCATCGCCGAACGCCCTCGGTCAGACGGTCAACCTGAACTTCCAGGGAGCGATCGGGAACGTCACCATCGACGAGAGCTCGTGCATCGCGAACAACGCGAAGATCGCGTACATCACCCTCAACAACGTCCAGCCGGGTCAGCCGGTCACGCTGCCGCAGACCGCGACGGTGACGCCGTACGGCCCGAACTTCTCGACCGGCTCGTGCACGATCGTATTCGTTCCGCAGTCCGGCGCGTCGGCCAGCCTCACGGTGACCGTCAACCGGTAGCTACATGTCGGGAAGGATCTTCCCGTCGTCGGCCGCGCCCAGCAGCAGCGGGCGCAGCAGCGGGATCGCCGGATCGCCGTACTGCAAGAGGTCGTGGTGGAAGCGCGCGAGGGTGTACGCGCTTCCAAGCTTCTTCGCGTAGTCCGCGCGCAGCTTGTAAATCTCGAGCTTGCCCAGCGTGTAGTAGCCGTACGTCGCGTCTTGCGTGCCGCGTTTTGCTTCCGCGCGCGCGCTGGCCGGGTCGAGGAACGCTTGCGTCCGGAAGAATGCGATCGCCTGCGGCACCGTCATACCCTGCGTGTGCATCTTCACCCCGACGACGTAGCGCGCGTTGCGCCAGATCGCTTCGCGCAGCTGCATGATCTTCACCCGCGGGTCGCCGTTGCCCCAGCCCTGATCGACCATCATCTGCTCGTCGTAATGCGCCCAACCCTCGACGAACGACGTCGCGGAGAGCAGCTTCTCGCTCAGCGTCAGCGGCAGGTGCTTGTCGATCGCGAAGTTGACGAAGTGGCCGGGATACACTTCGTGCGCGGAGATGATCGGCCGCTCGAAGTCGTTGAACGCTTCCAGGTACTGCGCTTGCACGTTCGGCGAATCGTGCGGGTTGACGGGCGTGACGTTGTAGAACGCTTTCGTCGCGACGCGCTCGAGCGGCCCCGGCGAATCCATCGACGCCTCGGTGGTCGCGCGCAGGAACTCCGGCGTCGCCGTGACCTTGATGTCCGCGTCGGGCGGCAAGTCGATGATGTGATGCGCGATGATGAAGGCACGCAGCTTCACCAGGTCGGCTTGCGCCGCGGCCATCAGCCCGGCCGACGTCGGATGCACTTTGTACAGCCGCGCGAGCACGTGCTCCGTGGTCGCGTGCGGGTCGATGCGCTTCGCGGTCGCGACCATCTCGGCGTGCGTTTGCGCGAGCGCTTTCTCGCCGATGGCGAGATAGCGGTCGAGGGGCATGTCGATCCCCTCTTCGTATTTCAGCCGCGCGAGGTAGTTCGCCGCGCCGATCGCGTACGTGCCGCTCGGACGGGCCACCCAGCGGGTGTTGAGGTACGTCGCGAACGCGTTGGTCGCCGCGACGGCCGCCGCGGTCGAACGTGCCAAGCGCGCGCGCAGCGTAGCGTCGCCGAGCGCGCTCGCCAGCGCCTGAGGAACGGTTTTTGTCAGCAGCGCGACGCCGCCGGCGGCGTCCTCGGCCGCGATCGCGGCAGTGTCCTTGTCGACCGCGGTGAGGTTGGCGCGCGCTTGCGCGAACAGCCGGGGGATCTGCTCCTCGCGCGCGATCACCGCGCGCAGGCGCTCACCCGGCGGCGCGAACTGGTGCGCGATCAGCACGAACACGCCGCCGCTCGCGGTCTGCACGTAACCGTCGGGCTGGTGCTTCCACTGCTGCATCGTCTCGTTGAGCAGCAGGTCGTCGCGCAGCGCGTTCTCGAGCATCCGCCGGTCGAGCCCGACGCGCGGCGACATCGTCGCGGGGTCTAGGCCGGCCAGCCGATCGAGGTAGCGGTGATCGCGCGCCAGCTGCGCCGCGTAGTCGGCGGCACCGTACGAGCCTAGCTGTGCGTCGTAGGCGTGGATGCCGGCCGCCGTCGCGGCCACCGGGTTGGCGCGGAAGTTCTCATCGAAATAGGCCTTCGCGAGCGCCGTGTAGGCGGCGTCCGCGGTCGCGGCGGACCCTGCGCTCGGTTCGGACGTCGGTGCGGGCGCGACGCCCAGCAGCGCGGCAAGCGTAACGATCGCGGCGGAACGGACGTTTACAAGCATCATACGGCGCTTCCGCGAGCGTGCTCGCGGTCCTAGCTCGCCGCCGGGGTCAGACTTTTTTCACGAGCACGGCGTACGCTCGCAGCCGTGCACTCCGCTCCAATAGGGACACCTGTTTTGCTACGTCCGCTTCTCGCCGCTGCATTCGTCGCGGCCTTCACGACCCCGGCGCTGGCCGCCGACTACCTCGTCGACGCCAACCACACGCAAGCGTCGTTCGCGGTGACGCACCTCGCGATCTCACGCGTCACCGGCAAGGTTCCGGTCACGGGCGGGACGGTTTCCCTGGGCTCCAACGACGTTCCGACGGCGATCAGCATGACGCTCAGCGCGAAGGACATCGACACGCAGAGCGCCGGCCGCGACAGAGACTTGCGCGGCGCGGACTGGTTCGACGTCGAGAAGTTTCCGACCATGACGTTCACGGCGAAAACGATCACGGGCACGCCCCAGGCGCTGACCGTCGCCGGTTACTTCACGATGCACGGCGTGACCAAACCCGTCACGTTCACCGCGAAGGAAATCGGCAAGATGACCGATCAGCGCGGCCGCACGCGCGTCGGTTACAGCGCGAACGCGACACTCGACCGGCGCCAGTGGAACTTGAACTTCGGCGCCGCGACGCCCGGCGGCTCGTTGATCGCAGGCAACGACGTGACGATCGACCTCAACGTCGAAATCGTGAGTAGATAACGCTTCTAGCGCAGGTTACTTCCCGGGGATCGCGCAGTCGCGGCTGATCCAGTAATGCGCGTTGCGGGCGTAGCCCGGCTCGACGACGGCGACGTCCGTTTCGTAGAACTGCACACTTTCGAGCGTCGTGCGGGGACCGCTGACGAGCCCGAAGCGCTCGCCTAGGTGCACGTCGGGCGTGTGGGCACGGATCGGGCGGTCGGTCCCCGACACGAACACGTAGAGCGGCGTGCGCTCGCAGACGACGCTCACCGTACGTGCCGCGGAAGATGCGTTCGGAGCTGGCGACGGTGCCGGCGACGGCGCGGCTGCGGTGAGCGCGATCGCCGCCAGGGCCGCGACGAGAAGCCTCACGATCAGTGCAGCTTGATCGTGAGGACGCCCGCGGTCTCGAGAACTTTCGGGCCGGCCTTGGCGTCTTCTTCGGTCGTGCCGTTGCCCGGCTGGTTCGCCGCCGCCGCAGCTGCCGAGGCCGCCACGGTCGCGCGCGCCTCTTCGAGCATCGCGTCGGTGATCTGTCCGGCCGCGCGCTTCGCACGGTAGTCCTCGACCGCCGCTTGCAGCGCGAAGCGCGAGCGCTCGGGGTAATCTTTCTTCTTCTCGGGGTAGCCGTCGAGCGCGGCCTCGATGTCGGCGTCGGTGATCGCGAGCGCCTCGTCGATCGTCTTGCCCTTCGCCAGCTCGACGAGCAGCGAGCAGGTCGCCGTGCCGAAGCCGCAGCCCGTCGTGAAGTACGAGATGTCCTCGATCACGTCGCCGGGGCCGACCTTCAGAAAAAACGTGTACAGGTCGCCGCACGAGTCGCTGAAGTACTCGCCGCTCGCGGTTGGGCTTTCCATCGTCCGGAATCCGGTTCGGTGCTCGACGAGCGCTTGAAATTTTGCGAAGTTCATGCGGTTGCTGCGATCTCTCTCTGGGCGGGGTTCACGTCTATCTCGAAACGGCATTCGGTGCCGCCGGTTGCGAGGCTCTCGACTTGTTCGGACTTGCCGGGGACGACGGCGTCGAGGATCGTGTGAATGGCGCTGCACGCCTCGGGGTTCTCGGCGACGACCGACGCGTACGGGCATGAGTGCTCGTGCAGCGTGATCGTGCCGCGCTCGGTCGTGCGCAGCTCGGCAGTGACGCCCGCCGATTTCAGCGACTCCACCAGCGAGATGAGCTGCCCTTCGGGCTGCGTTTGCTCGCCCGACGTCAGCCGGTCCGCGGAGCGCTTGCCGATGCGCTGGAACACCGCCTTGACGGCGTCGTCGCCGCCCGCCATGCGAATCTCGCGCAGCACGGCGTTGAGCATCTTGTCGTAGCGCTGCGGGAAGAAGCGATCCGCTTCGGGCGTCAGCGCATACTCGACGGTCGGCTTCGTCTTGCCGCGGCGCACGCTGCGCCCGGCGATGAGGCCGTCGCGTTCGAGGAGCACGAGCTGCTGGCGAATCGCGTTCGGGGAGAGCCCGAACTGCTCGGCCAGATCGAATGCCGACGCTGAGTGCCGCTCGCGGAGGGCCCCCACGATCTTCCCTCGGGCAGACTCGAAGAAGCGGTCGTGCATGTCCGGCCTCACCCTACCACGAAAGTCGGAGATAGTCCAGGCTTTCCTTGACTTTCTCCGCCCGCGAGCCTACGATAACGCGGCATGTCTACTACGCGCGGGCTCATTGCGCGCGACCTTCGAGTCGCCGTCGAAAATAAAGAAATCCTCAAGGGCATCGATCTCGTCGTCGAGCCTGGGCGCGTGCATGCGCTCATGGGTCCCAACGGCAGCGGCAAATCGACCCTCGCGTTCGCGCTGGCCGGCCACCCGGGCTACCAAGTCCTCGGCGGCTCGGCGACGCTTGACGGCGAGGAGCTGCTCGAGCTCCCGCCCGACAAGCGCGCGAAGCTCGGATTGTTCTTATCGTTCCAGTATCCGGCGGCCATCCCGGGCGTGTCGGTGGCGAACTTCATCCGCACCGCGCGCCAGTCGGTGCGTCCCGAAGATTTGAATCCGGCGAAGTTCCGCAAGCTCGTGTTCGAGAAGCTCGACACGCTCGACATGGATCCCGCGTTCCTCGGCCGCTACGTCAACGACGGCTTCTCCGGCGGTGAGAAGAAACGGCTCGAGATGCTGCAGATGGCGATCATCGCGCCGAAGTACGCCGTGCTCGACGAGACGGACTCCGGGCTCGACGTCGACGCGCTGCAATCCGTCGGCCGCAGCGTCAACGCGCTGCGCGAGAGCGACGAAGGCAAGGACATCGGCTTCCTCGTGATTACGCACTATCCGCGCATCCTCAAGCACGTGCCGGCCGACGTCGTGCACATCATGATCGACGGGCGCATCGTGAAGAGCGGCGGCCCCGAGCTCGCCGACGAGATCGAGCGCGACGGGTACGACGGCGTGCGCGACGAGGTCGCCGC
>JALZBE010000240.1 GCA_030947665.1 Vulcanimicrobiota bacterium
CCTCGGGCGCGGCCCCGTGCAGACCTCAACAACCCGCTTCGCACGCATTGGAATCTCGTATGGCTACCGTGACCGCTCGCCCGGCGAGCGTCTTTCGCTCTTCCGCATTCGCGCGTTTCTACGCCGGCCAGGCCTTTAGCTATCTTGGTGACGGCCTTCGCACGCTCGCCGTCCCGCTGCTGGTTTTCCACATGACCCATTCAGCTACGGCAGTCGGATGGACGTGGGGGCTCGAGTTCTTCCCGTACGCGGTCGTGAGCTTGATTGCCGGCTCGCTCGGCGACCGAGTCGACCGGCGGCGGCTTATGCTCACGTGCGACATGTTGCGGTTCATCGTGATGGCGGTGTTCGCGGTGCTGTTTGCAACCGGCCATCTCACGCTCTGGATGATCTATACCGGCGTGTTCACGCTCGCCGTCGGCGGCTCGACGTTCCTCGGCGCGCAGACCGCGTCGATTCCGTACTTGCTCGGACAGGGCCGCACGAAAGGCGCGGTCGCGGTGCTGCAGGCGACGGAACAAAGCGTCAACCTCGTCGCGCCGCCGATCGGCGGCACGCTGTTCGGGCTGTTCGGGCCGCTGCCGTTGCTGGTGATCAACGCGCTGACGTATCTCACCTCGCAGGTTGCGATCGCGTCCGTGCGCACGTTCGGGCCAGACGCGCCCGGCGGGATGCCGACGCTCCGTCAAATCGGCGGCGACATCGTCACCGGCTGGCGCTTTCTGTTCGCGGACCGCACGATGATGCTGCTGTCGCTCGCGGGAATGGCGTACAATTTCGTGGGCACGATCGGCTTCGTCGCGCTCATCCCATATTTCAAGCTCGCGTTCTTGGCCCGCGATCCGGTCGTCGGCTTGGCGTTCGGGTGCATCTCGGCGGGTGCGGCGATCGGATCGTACGTCGCCGGCCGCACGTCCTGGGCGTTCGGTCCCGCCGTCATCGTGGCGAACCTCGCCGATGGTTTCGGATGGCTACCGTTGCCGTGGACGCATTCGATCTGGGTCGCGGTCGCCGGCGTCGCGTTCTCCAGCTTCTGCGGAGGATATGCGATCACGACGATCGTGTCGTGGCGCCTGCGCGTCATCCCGGAAGAGCTCGTCGGACGCGTGTTCGGCGTGGTGCGTCTCGTCGTGCTCCTCGGCGTACTGCCGGGCTCGATCCTGGGTGGCTGGTTCGCCGACCACATCGGCGTGCGCCAAACGATGATGATCTCCGCGCTAGGCTACATGGCGTTCACGATCGTGCTCGCGTTCTCACGCACGGTCCGCGCCGAGCGCCGCTGACCGGCGGCTCAGCGCGCCGCGATCTCCAGCTCGTCGAAGCTGACGGCGCTCGGGTGCGCCGTCGTCGCGCCGGCGGGCGTGTCGGCCGGGCGCAGCAGCCGCACCGTCTGCATCCCGGCGCTGCGCGCGGCGTCGAGTTCCGCGTCCACGTCGCTGAGAAAGACGATGTCGGCCGGCGCAAGCCCGATTACGTCCGCGATGACGCGGTACGACGCGGGCGCGCGCTTCGAACCCACCGCCGTGTCGAAGTTGCCGCTGAACAACGGCGTCAGATCGCCGTGCACGCTGTTCGCGAACAGCACGCGCTGCGCTTCGACCGAACCCGACGAATAGACGTACAGCAAGAGCCCCGCATCGTGCCAGCGCCGCAAGCCGGCGGCGGCGTCCGGGTAGACGTGTCCGCGCAACCCGTTCTGCGCATAGCCTTGCGCCCAGATCAGGCCTTGCAGCGTCTTGAGCGGCGTCGCCTTGCGGTCTTCGGCGATCCAGGCGTGCAGGTGCGCAAGCACCGTCGCGTCGTCAACGTCGGGCTGCAGCCCCGCCAACTGCGCAGCCTCGATCATCGCCTGCGCGACCTCAGGTTCCTCGCGGTGCGCAGCGACGTACGCGTCGAGGTGCTCGTCCGCGTACGGGAACAGCACCTCGTGCACGAACGCGATCGTGCTCGTCGTGCCCTCGATGTCCACGAGCACGGCGCGCGCGCGAATCACTCGTACTTCGGAAACCGCGCGGCGACCGGGTCGCCGGTGAAGTTCGCCACCCAGCCTTCGGGGTTCACGAACAGGCGGATCGCCGCGAACTCCGGCGCCGGTCCCATGTCGAACCAGTGGGTCGTGTTCGCCGGCACGCTCAGCAAGTCGCCGCGCGTGCAGATCGTCTGGTACACCTTGCCGCGCATGCGCAGGTAGAACGACGCGCCGCCCTCGACGAAGAACCGCACCTCGTCCTCGGTGTGCGTGTGCTCGTTGAGGAACTTCTCGCGCAGCGCCGGCACGTTGGGCGTCGTCGCGCCGACGCGGATCACGTCGACCGTCGTGTAACCGTGCGCGTCCTTGAGGCGCTGGATGTCGCCCGCGTACGCGGCAAGGATCGCATCCGAATCCGATTCCGCCGTCAGCGGCGCGCTCGCATCCCAGCGCTCGAAGATCACGCCTTCGGCGGCGAGGACGCGCGCGATCTCGGCGCGGTCAGTGGTGTCGACCAGCGGCTTCGAACCGTCGTCGTCGGCGTAGACGCGCAGCGTCGAGGTCAGCGTCGTGTTCATCGCAGTCTCCGTTCTTCGAGGTGGCAGGCCAACAGGAACTCCAAGCCTTCGACGTGACGGCGCGCGTCGGCTGCCGTCGCTCCCCACGCATACAAGCCGTGACCGGCGAGCAGAAACCCCGGCACGGCAGCGCCGCGGCCGAGCCGCGCTTCCACCGTCTCGGCGAGCGCAGCCGTATCTTGCTCGTTGCGAAAGACGGGGATCTCGATCGCGCCTTCGTGCGTGCGCGACCCGATCGCTTTGTGCATCTCGAATCCGTCGGTGCGCACGCAGCCGCCGTCCGCGTCGAGCCGCGACAGCACCGTCGACGCGACCGTGTGCACGTGGAAGATCGCACCGATCGCCGGATCGGTGCGATAGCGCGCGAGGTGCAGCGGCGCCTCGGCCGACGCGCCGGTCGGCGGCGGCTCACCGATGGTCAGCACGGCGACGTCGCCCACGCCAATCGCGCCTTTGTCGATGCCGCTGCGCGTCAGGGCCACGTGCTCGGCGTCGATGCGGCGCGAGAAGTTGCCCGACGTCGCAGGCACCCAGCCGCGCAACGCGGCGAAGCGGCCGAACGCCGCGATCTCCTCGACCACGCCGGGCGGCGCGGTAGGCAGAACCACCGTCACCTCACGCCGAACCCCGGCCCATGGCTTCGAGGTTGCAACCCGCGTGAAGGACGGCCGTGTGCGCGACGAGCGCGTTCTCGTGTACTCGACCGACGGTGGTCTCCCGCTCCCCAAGCCTGCCGCGGCGCAGCGCAAGACGCAACCGGTCGCCCGGGCGATGCCCGATGACGGCGTCGTTCGCGTCGCACGCGAGCGGCGCCGCAACAGCGCCCTCACGCTGGTGCACGGGCTCGCCGCCGCGGAGCTGGACGCGATCGGCAAGGAGCTCAAACGCCTGTGCGGCACCGGCGGCACCGCCAAGAACGGCGTCGTCGAGATCCAGGGTGATCACCGCGACCGCATCGTCGCCTACTTCGAGGAACGCGGCCGGCGCGTCGAGCGCGCGGGCGGCTAGTGCCGGACGTCCTCCACCTCGTGCTCTACCTCGCCCTCGGCGGCGTGCTCGGCGCGCTGGGCGGCCTCTTCGGCCTCGGCGGCGGGATCATCGCGATCCCGGTGCTCGGGCTCGCGTTCGGCCTGAACGAGCAGCACGCGCAAGGCACCGCGCTCGTGATGGTCGTGCCTAACGTGCTTCTCGGGCTCTGGGATTACGCGCGCCGCGGCAGCGTCGACCGCCGCGTGGCGGTCCTGCTCGCTGCGTGCGCGGTGCCGTTCACGTATCTGGGCGCGCTGTACGCGACGCGCATCGCGGGGCCTGGACTGCGCTACGGCTTCGGCGCGTTCGCCGGCGTACTGGCGCTGTGGTTTATCTATCGCGCGTTGAGCGCGCCGAAGATCGAGCCGGTCGCGAAGCCTCGGCTCGCGTGGGGCTGGACGGCCGTCGTCGGCGCGCTCGGAGGGGTTCTTTCGGGCGTGTTCTCGGTCGGGGGGGCCGTGTTCGCGGTGCCGTTTCTCTCGCTCGTGTTCGCGTACACGCAAACCGCAGCGCAGGGGCTCTCGCTCGCGCTCGTCGCGCCCGGCACGATCGTCGGCATCGTCACGTACGCGCTCGCGAGCGACGTCGACTGGGCCATCGGCATCCCGCTCGCGGTCGGCGGGGCGCTATGCGTGCGCTACGGCGTCGCGCTCGCGCACCGGCTGCCGGAGCGCCGGCTCCGGCTGCTGTTTTGCGCGTTCCTCGCGACCGCGTCGATCGGCTTGCTCAGCCGGGGATCGTGAACTTGATCGTGCGCGAACCGGCTTTCGTCAGCCCCGTGTCCTTCGAGGCGTTCGCTTGAACGACCGCGACGTTCTTGAATGCGTTGCGCTTGGCCGCGTACGCGACGGTGAAGTTCAGCTTCGTGATCGGGCCGCTCCACTTCACGACCAGCGTGTTCACGCCCTTATGAACGCTGGTGGTGATGTCGTCGTAGCCGGCCGCGTGCAGATCGTCGATCTGCTCGCCGTTGACGTCCACCTCGACGCCGTCGGGCTCGGCCTGCATGTTCTTGAGGATCGTCATGGGGCCGTTGGCGTCGGTCCCCGTTTCGCTGGTCGCCTGCTGCGCGATCGCCGCCCCACCCGATAACACCGCGAGCGCCGCCGCAGCCGTGAGCATCTTGAACGTACGCATGCCGAGCTCGTACCCGCCAGCTCCCCTGACAACCCGAGAGCTGACCGGAGTGTGGATCGGCTTGCTAGGGCTCGCCGAAGCGCTGGTTGCCGCGCTCTTCGCGCCCAACGTGCCCGTTGCCGCACGGGCGGCGCGGGTCGCCATCGACCTCGTCCTCGCGGCTGGGTTCGTCGCCTACCTGCGCGGCGACCGGGCGCCGGCCGTAACGCCCCGTGGGATCGTCGCGCGGACGATCGCGGTCGCACTCGTCGGCGCGGGCGGCGTCTTCGCGCTCGTCGCGCCCGGCGTCGATCCGTGGCGGCGCGCGTTCCGAGCGGCCGTCGCGCTCTCGCTCTCCGTCGCGATCGCGCTCGGCGTCGGGCGGACCGTTCCGTCGGCGTGGATGCGTCGCGCACGCGTGCTGACGACCGGGTTCTTCGTCATCGAGACGGTCGTCGGCTTGGCGGTCACGTTCGAGGTCGACGCGCCGATCGCCGTCGCGGGTCTCAGCCCCGGCGGCCGTGCGGTCACCCGACGGCTCGACGGCGCCGGCTACGCCCTCCCGCCGCCCGTGGCCGCCGCGATCGTCCGGGTCGCGCCGGAAACGTTCGCGCTGCGCGGCGGCCGCGACGGCGCGACGACGCGGCTCGCCGACACGCTGCATGTCC
>JALZBE010000241.1 GCA_030947665.1 Vulcanimicrobiota bacterium
GTCCGTGCCCGCGCCGCCGGCGACGGCGACGGCGACGGCGCGCAACGATTACGCCAACGCGGCCTTCACGACGCCGCTGGGCGAGGGGCTGCGCGCGTTCTATTCACGCGACTTCGCCGGCGCGCGCGTCGGCTTCGAGCACGCGCTCGCAGCCGTCCCGGACAACACGCTTGCGCTGTCGTTCCTCAACGCGACCGCGGCGCAGACGCCGGGCGAGCTCGACGCGCTCGTCAACGCCGAGGAAGATGCGCTGCCCAAGAATCCCAAGAGCGCGCTCGTGCACATCCGGCTGGGCTTCTCGTACATGTTCGTATCGCTCACCGGGCGCGACCGCAACGTCGACGCGCGCGAAGAGCTCAACCTCGCGCTGCAGATCGATCCCGCGTCGCAGGCGGCGCACACCGCGCTGGGCATCATGCGCGAAGCCGAGCGCAGCGCCAACCGCGCGAAGACGGAGTTCGTCTCCGCGCTGTCGACCGATCCGCAGAACGTGCTCGCGCGCGAGTACCTCGCGCGCATCTACCAAGTCGATCTGAAGGATCCGCAGCGCGCGCTGACCTCGCTCATCGACGTGCCGAACCTCGTCCCCGACTACGCCGACATCTACTTCCACCTTGCCTCGCTCATGCACGACCTCGGGCAGTACGACGCCGCGATCGCGTACGCGACGCGCGGTTTGCAGGCGGACGTCGGCCACGTCGGCGAGGCCGGCCAGCACGGCTACACGCTGCTCGCGCGCATCTATCTCGACGAGAAGAAGCCCGACGAGGCGCGGCGCGTGCTGCGCGCGTCGATCACGGCCGGAACCGACACCGCATACGCCAACACGCTGCTCAAACGCATCGACGACGGCGCGTACGGCAAGCCGTCGCCGACCCCGTTGCCGTCGAGCTCGCCGGCGCCCAAGAAAAAGAAGAAGTGAGCGGCGCGGTGCCGGTCGACGACGGGCGCTGCTTCGCCTGCGGGCCCTACAGCGCGGACGGCCTGCACCTCCACTTCGATCCGGCAGGCGACGACGCGGTGCGCGCGGAGATCACGCTGCCGCCGCGCTTTCAGGGCTGGCGCGGCACCGCGCACGGCGGCATCGTGATGACGCTGCTCGACGAGGCGATGGCGCATGCGTGCGGACGCATCGGCGAGCGCGGGATGACCGCGTCGATGCAGCTGCGCTTTCGCGCGCCCGTGCCGCTGGGCGCGCCGCTCGTGGTGACGGGGACGGTGAAGTGGCGCCGGCGGGCGGTGATCGCACTCGACGCGACCGTAGAGGACGCGACGGGCGCGTTGCTTGCGAGCGCGGAGGGCTCGTTCGTGTCCGCGGGACCGCTGGGCAAGGAGCGTCTCGGGTTCCCCGAGACGCGCAGGGAGCGCCTCGGGCAGTCGGACGCGCTGGCCTGATGGCGAAGATGAAGCAGGCCCGCGTCGCCGCGAAGGCGGAGCGCGCGGCCAAAGCGCCCGAACCGTCGCTCGACAACCGGCGCGCCCGGCACGAGTACGAGAAGCTCGAGTCGCTCGAGGCGGGCGTGTCGCTCCAGGGCAGCGAGATCAAGTCGATCCGGCGCGGCAACGTGTCGATCAACGAGGCCTTCGCGCGCCTCCGTGACGGCGAGCTCTTCTTGCTGAACTTCACGGTCCCGCAGTACAAGGAAGCGTCGCATTTCAACCACGAGCCCAACCGGCCGCGTAAGCTGCTGCTCCACCGCGAGCAGATTCAGCGCCTTGCGGGCCGGGCCGCCGAGAAAGGCCTGACGCTGGTTCCGTGGCGGTTGTATTTTAAAAACGGCCGCGTCAAGATCGAGCTCGCGCTAGTCCGCGGCAAGAAGCTATGGGACCGTAGGCGGGACATTCAAGCGCGCGACGTCGAACGCGAGATCGCCCGATCCACCAGCCGGTGACGGCAGGGCAGCGCTCTCCGTGCGGTGTACGAGCGTAAAATCGGCCTACGTGGGCACGCCGAAGAGAAAGTGATGATGAACCGGTACCGCAATTTTCTACGAGCGGGATTTGTCGCGCTCGTCCCCTTGTTTTTCGCCGCGTGTCAGGGTGGCGGCGCGGATCCGCCGCCGTTTCCCACCGGTAACCAGGGCCCGGCGGGGCAGCTGAGTCTCAGCCCCAGCTCGCTCACGTTCTCGGGTACCGGCAACGCATTCGCGCAGAACGTCACCATCACGGTGAACGTTCCGACGAGTTCGCTCACCGTGACGCCGAGCGCGGCCTGCGGGACGGGCAGCAGCGCGCTGGTCGCGGTCGCGAACCCGTCGCAGAACGGGAACACGTTCACTGCGACCGTGACGCCCCAGAACACGGGCACGTGCACGATCACCGTTTCCAGTCCACAAGGCGGATCGGCGCAGTTCACGGTCACCGTGAACAGCGCCACCGTGACCGTCAGCAGCCGTCGAACCAACCAGTAACTCGGTGCGCTCCGGGCTTCGCGGCCCGGGGTTCGCACGTCTTGCGGAGGCGCCACTCATGATCTCGCGCGCGGTGGCCATCGCGTTACTCGCTCTGCTCGCCGGCTGCGGCGGAGGCGGTAGCAGCGGCTCGGCACAGCCTCCACAGGCACTCTCGCCGATGGGCTCTGCGACGCTGGTCATCTCATTCCCGGCTCCGACGTCCTCCGGCAGCGGATTCGCGCGCGGCCCGCGATACGTCTCGACCAACTCGGCTGCGGTCAAGGTGACGATCAACAGCATCAACGGGAACGCGACGCTGCCGCCGTACGTCACGCCGAACCCGTTCACCGCGCAGCTGATGGCGACCGGCGCGAGCCCGAACTGTACGGTGTCTGCCGGCACCGAGACGTGCACGGTGAACAACGTCCCCGCCCCTGTCGGCTCGAACGTGAGCTACACCATTGCGGTGTTGGATTCGTCGAATCGCGTGCTGAGCGAGGTGACGGTGCTCGAGAACGTGCTGCAGGGCGTCGTGAGCAATTTCAACATCGCGCTCAACGGTGTCGTCGGCGCACTCGTCCTCCAGAACCTTCCGGCCAGCGCGCTGACGGCGGGCGTGCCGTCCGCCTCGCAGACGTTTGCGGACGTCGTTCGCGTGAACGATCCGTCCGGTGCCCGCATCGTCGGCCCGGATGCCTTCGACGCCGGGAAAACCGTGACGGTGACCGACAACGACACCAGCGGCCAGACATCGCTCGCCGGCCATCCGGCGGCGATCTGCTCCGGCGCGCTGACCTGTACGCTGAGCCATGGTTCGGACACCGTCGACCTGGTCTATACGGGCCGCGCGGTCGCGCCCTCGCCGACCGACTCGTTTTCGGTCAGCGCGGCCAGCTCGGGCGTCACCACAGCCTCGATGACGGTCACGATCAACGACAGCCCGATCGTCGTTACCGGTCCGATCTCCACCGATACGACCGGCGACGGCAACATCGACAACGGGTCGCCGACGATCTTCTTTACGAGTCTGTCCGGGAGCGCGACGTTCACGGCCTCGGAGCTCGGCTGGAGCAACAGCCCCTACAACCAATTCTTCGGGCATAACGAGTCGACGAATGGCGGCTCGGGCGTGGGATCGAAGAAGTCGTGCGCCGGGATTGCGACGGTCACGCCGGCTTCAGGCACCGCGGTGACCTACACCGTTACGCCGGTCGGACCAGGGGTGTGCACGGTGACGATCACCGACGGGGTCGGTCAGGCCTCCACGCTCTACGTGTCCGTAACCGGGTCGCAGATCATCGTCAACGGCAAGCACCGTGAACCGCAGTAACGCCGTGACGAACCGCGGTGGTTCGTCCGCCCAACGATCCGGAGGTGCTCGAACCGTGGCTATGCGTGCGCTGCTCCTTGTCTCGATGATGGTGCTGGCCGGCTGCGGCGGCGGCGGAGCGTCGGTCGCCGGCACTCAGCAACCCGCACTCATGCAAAACACGCCGGTCTCCGGGGCGGGGGCCACCCTCACGCTCGTGATTCCACGGGCAGCGCCGCCGTCGTCCGCGGGTCGCGCTCCACGCTTCGTCTCGCCGAACGCGGCTTCGATCGTCATCACGGTCCTCAGCGTCAACGGTGCACCGCCGTCGGCGGCCCAGGTCCCGCCCTCGCAGAACCCGGAGACGGTCGCGCTCTCGACGGGCAGCGGCGGGAACTGCACGACCGGTCCCAACGGCGAAACCTGCACGGTCCCGATCCCCGCTCCGACCGGCAACGTGACGTACCAATTCGATCTGTTCGACGCAGCCGGACACAAGCTCGCGACGAACACCCTCACGTTCACGGTGCTGCCGGGCGTGGGCAATCAGAACTTCTCGGCGGTGCTCAAAGGGATCGTCGTCAGCGTCGTCGTGACGGCGCCCACGCTGAATCCCGGGACGTCGTTCTCCGGGCCGATCACGGTCCAGACGTTCGACGCCAGCGGCGCGCTGATCGTCGGGTCGGCGCCGTATGCCAACCCGTTCACGCTCACCGACAACGACGCGTCGGGGCACACGTCGCTGACCGACAACGGCGTCACCGGGCCGACGGTCACGGCCAACGGCCCCAACGACGTCGTCCTCCTGAACTACGACGGCACCGCGATCACGTCGTTCACCATCACCGTCAAGGTGCCGGGCCAGAACCCTGCCGTCGCCGGGACGGTCACCGTCAACCAAAACAATCCGCTGTCGTTTACCGGGACGGTCCCCGACGACACCGCGCATGGCGGCCTTCCCAGCGATCCGAACTACAATCAAGACACGCTGTTCTTCGTGCAGATCGGACAGACGCGGTCGTTCACCGCGAATCAGGCCGGGTGGTCGAACTTCAGCCTCGTGCTCGATCCTGCGAGCTGCGGCACCGGAGCGAACGCCGTCGTGACGTTTACGTCCGCCGACAACAAGACGTTCGCGGTAACGTCACAGAAAACCGGCATCTGCAAGGGGACGGTCTCGGGCGGCCCGGCCGGGAGCCCGATGAGCCGCATCATCTGGTTCAGCGTGGGCTCTTCGAACTTCGTCGTGCACTGAACGCAGTTGAGGTCGGCTCCCTTATGACCGCGGTCGTCCGGGTGTAGCGCCGTGCGCGGCGCTCGACCGGAACGCGCGCTCGACGCCGTGATTCGAGGTGCCGTGCGCTTCGAACGCGGCGTTCGCGTTTGCGTCGCGTGCTCGGGCGGACCGGACTCCGTCGCGCTCGCGGCGCTGCTCGACCGCCTCGCGCGCGAAGACGGGTACGAGGTCGTGCTCGCGCACGTCAACCACGGTGTGCGCGCGAGTGCCGCGCAGGATGAGTGCGTCGTGCTTTCCGTCGCGGCGCGGCTCGGTCGTCCGATCCTGATTGCGCGCCCACCCGCCGCGGGCGATGACGAAGCCGGGCTGCGCGGCTCACGCTACGCCGCGCTGGCGCAGCTCGCGGGCG
>JALZBE010000242.1 GCA_030947665.1 Vulcanimicrobiota bacterium
AGGCGCGCATGTCGAACACGAAGCCTTCGCGCAGCGCGTCGATCGGCGGGTTGGTGACTTGCGCGAAGCGCTGGCGCAAATACTCGGTCACCGGCATGCGCCGCTCGAGGAACGGCAGCGCGGCGTCGTCGCCCATCGAGGAGATCGCCTCCATGCCGTCGGCGAGCGGTCCGACGACGCCCAGCAACTCGTCTTTGGTGTAGCCGAAGCGCACGAGATCGCGCCGGAGCGCGTCGGGTTGCGGCGGCAGCGACGTGACATCGGCCTGCGGCTCGAAGCGCCACGACTGCACCGTCGCGCGGAAGTCGGCGCCCTGGCGGCGGAACGCGCGAAACGCCTCCGGCCGGATCAGCTCGCCGGTCGCAAAGCGCACCGTGATGCGTTCGCCCGGTCCGAGCCGGCCGCGCTCGACGATTTCGTCCGCGCCGAAGTCGATGACGCCGGTCTCCGACGCGGCGAGCACTTTACCGGACTCGGTGCGGCACCAGCGCAGCGGCCGGAAGCCGCTGCGGTCGAGCGCCGCGCCGACGCGGTCGCCTTCGGCGAACACGATCGCGGCGGGCCCGTCCCACGGTTCAATGGTCGGCACGTGCGCGTCGTAGTACGCGCGCAGCCGGTCGTCGTCGTCGACCGCGGGCGACAGCATGAAATCCACCGCTTCGTCGACGCGGTAGCCCGCGCCGACCATCGCGTCGACGGCGACGTCGAACTCGAGCGAGTCGCTCGCGCCGCGCGGCGACACGATGCCGCGCGCGCGCATCCAGGCGCGGTTGCCGGTGATCGTGTCGATCTCGCCGTTGTGCGCGATCGTGCCGAACGGCTGCACGAGCGCCCAGCTCGGCGCGGTGTTGGTGCTGAAGCGCTGGTGGAACGTCGCGTAGCGCGACGTGCACGCCGGGTCGCGCAGGTCGGCGAAGTATGCGCCGAGCTCGCTCGAGGACAGCAAACCTTTGTAGACCACCTTGGTGGTCGACGCGCTGACGAGCGTCGCGACGTCGTTCTCCTCGCGCAGCGTGCGGATCACGGTACGGCGCACCGAGCGCATGCGCTCGCGCGCGTTGCCGGGGCCCACGTCGACCAGCAGCTGCTCGTAGGACGGCGCGGTAGCCGCCGCCTGAGCACCGAGCACGCTCGGATCGACCGGCGGCACGCGCCAGCGCATCGGCTTGACGCCTTCGCTGCGAATCGCGCGCTCGATGCGGCCGCGCATCGCCGCGGCGAGCTCCTCGGCGCGCGGTAAGTACACGCACACCGCCGCGAGGTGCTGATCGGGGACGCGCACGTGAGCCGCCGCGAGCTCGCGCTGCAGCAACGCGCGCGGCGTCTCGATCAGGATGCCGGCGCCGTCGCCGGTGCGGCCGTCGGCGGCGCGGGCGCCGCGGTGCTCCATCGCGCCGACCGCTTCCAGCGCGAGGCGAACGACGTCGTGGGAAGCGCGTTGGGCGAGGTCGGCAAGGAACCCGACTCCGCAGGCGTCGTGCTCTTCGTGCCGCATCGGAGGCCCTACGATAGGCCATCCGGAGCCTGCTGTCATTGTGCAAACGGCGAACCATCGGCGCGTCCGGCGCGACGTAGGTGGGTTTCCGAGCGGCCGACGCGCTCGATTCGGCCTACGCTTGCTGTGTTAGCGGCGGCGCTTGCGCACGCTGTGCGCGAGGATCACGGTGCGACGGACGTCGGAGCCGAGCTCGCCGTCCACCGCGGGCACGCCGGGGAGCTCGCTCTTCGCGATGCGGCGCCACGCGAGGCTGCGTGTGTCGAGCCGCACATCGCGGCCTTCGCAGCGCGCCCGGCGCACAGCGGCGAGGAACGCGGCGAGATCCGCCTCGCCGAACAGCTCCAGATCGCGGACGTCGACGATCACCGTCGCGTTCTCGAACCCCACCATGCCGCGCACGAGCGCGGTGAACGCCATGACGAGGTCCGTGTCGAGCACCCCGATGAGCCGCAGCGCGACGGAGGCGGGAACGGGCTGAGTGCGGGCTGCGTACACGATCACTCCTCGGTGGAACGGGGTGTGTTCTACCGAAAGTACGCTCGCTTCATGAGAACAGTTTGAGTCCAGGATGAGGCCGGGATGAGATTTCGCTGAGAAGCGAGCGCTCAGCCTTGGAGCCCGAGCGCCACCATCATGCGATAGCCGACCGACAGAGCGCGCTCGTCGATGTCGAAGCGCGCGTTGTGGTGCGGAAACGACGTTTCGGGCCCGCCACGCGCGCCGACGATGAAGTACGCGCCCGGGCGCTCCTCCTGCATGAAGGACATGTCCTCGGCCCACATCACGATGTCGTGCTCGACGACGTTCTCCGCACCGAGTTCGCGGCGGCCGACGTCGCGCACGACGTCGTTGACCTCGCGCGCGTTCACGGTCGGCGGATACGACCAGTGGTAGTCGAACTCGTACTCGAACCGCAGCGCCTCCGCGAGACCTTTGATGATGCGTTCCATCCGCTCGCGCATCGACTTGCGCACGTCCGCGTCGAACGCGCGCACGGTGCCTTTCATCTTCGCTTCGTCGGGGATCACGTTGAACGTCGTGCCGCTGACGAACTGGCCGACCGTCACGACGGCGGGATCTTTCGGCGCGACCTCGCGCGCAACGATGCTCTGCAGGAGCGTGACGACGTACGCGCCGGCGGCGATCGGATCGACGGCGAGCTGCGGCATTGCGCCGTGGCCGCCCTTGCCGCGAATCGTGAGGTCGAACTCGTCGGCGGATGCGAAGAACGCGCCGTCGCGCACACCGATCTTGCCCGCGTCGAGCCCGCTGAACAGGTGCAGCGCGAATGTGCGGTCGACGTGCGGGTTCTCGAGCGCGCCGTCGTCCATCATCTTCTTTGCGCCGGCGTACCCTTCTTCACCGGGCTGAAAGCAAAAGACGAGCGTGCCCGGCACGTCGGCGCGCCGCGCGGCGAGCGTGCGCGCAGCCGCGAGCAGGATCGAGACGTGCCCGTCGTGCCCGCACGCGTGCATCACCCCGGCGCGTTCCGATTTGTACGGCACGTCGTTGAGCTCGGTGATCGGCAGTGCGTCCATGTCGGCGCGCAGCAGCGTGACCGGCCCGGGCTTGCCGCCCTTCAACGTGCCGAGTACGCCGGTGATCCCGATCGCGGTTCGCACCTCGTCGAGCCCGAGCTCGCCGAGTTCGGCGGCGACGTAGGCTGCAGTCTCGTGCTCGACCATCGAGAGCTCGGGCGCGGCATGGAGCCGCCGCCGAGTCGCAACGAGATCGTCATGCGGGATCGCGGTCGTGGTCATGCTCCGTCCTTCGCCCCCGGCCGCAAAAGCCTGCGCGGCCACCGGCCGCCGCGGCGGGTTCGTCCTGAGCCTGTCGAAGTGCCAAGACACTATGGCGCTTTCGTCCTATGCTCACGGGGCGAGCCCCGTGCCGCTCCTCGGGGAGACCATCGGCGACAACCTCGACCGGGTCGCCCGGCGCTTCCCCGGCAAGGACGCCGTCGTGTCGGTTCATCAGGACCGCCGGTTGACGTATGCGGAGTTCGCCGCTGAGACGGACCGGCTGGGCAAAGCGTTCGTCGCAGCCGGCGTGGAGCACGGCGAACGCGTCGGCATCTGGTCGCCCAACTCGCTGGAGTGGGTGCTCGCGCAGTACGCGACCGCGAAGGTCGGCGCGATCCTGGTCAACGTGAACCCCGCGTACCGGCTTTCCGAGCTGGAGTACGCGCTGCGCCAGAGCGGCGTGAGCACGCTCATCACGCTGGACCGCTACAAGACCAGCGAGTACCTCGCGATGGTGCGCGAGGTGCGCATGTCGCTGCCGGCGCTGCGCGAGGTGGTGATCGCGGGCGAAACCGCGCCGGAATCCGGCGAGACGAGCTGGGCCGACTACGTCGCGCGCGCGAGATCGTGCGACGACGCGGCGCTGGCGGAACGCAAGGCGCGCTGTCAGTTCGACGAGCCGATCAACATCCAGTACACGTCGGGAACGACGGGCTTTCCGAAAGGCGCGACGCTCTCGCACCACAACATCCTCAACAACGGGTTCTTCATCGGCGAGGGCTGCCGCTACACCGAGAACGACCGCGTGTGCATCCCCGTCCCGTTCTACCACTGCTTCGGGATGGTGCTCGGCAACCTCGCGTGCACCACGCACGGCGCCGCGATCGTCATCCCGAACTGGACGTTCGACCCGCAGCTCTCGCTCGACGCCGTCGTGAAAGAGAAATGCACGTCGCTGTACGGCGTGCCGACGATGTTCATCGCCGAGCTCGCGCTGCCGAATTTCAAAGACTACGACCTCGGCACGCTGCGAACCGGGATCATGGCGGGTTCGCCGTGTCCCGTCGAGGTGATGAAGCGCGTGCAGAGCGAGATGCACATGCCCGAGGTGACGATCTGCTACGGCATGACCGAGACGTCGCCGGTGTCGACGCAAACGATGACCGACGATCCGCTCGCGAAGCGGACGGGCACCGTCGGCCGGGTGCACCCGCACATCGAGGTGAAGATCGTCGACCCCGACGGCCGCATCCTCCCGCGCGACACGCCGGGCGAGTTGTGCACGCGCGGCTACTCGGTGATGCTGGGCTATTGGGAAAACCCGGACGCGACGGACCTCGCGGTCGACGCGTCGCGCTACATGCACACCGGCGACATCGCCTCGATGGACGACGACGGCTACCTGAACATCAGCGGCCGCATCAAGGACATGGTGATCCGCGGCGGCGAGAATGTATACCCGCGCGAGGTCGAAGAGTTCTTGTACACGCACCCCGCCGTCAAGGACGTGCAGGTGATCGGCGTGCCCGACGAGCGCTACGGCGAGGAGCTGTGCGCGTGGGTAATCCTTAACGACGGCGCCGAAGCCACCGAGCAGCAGATCAAAGACTCCTGCAAAGGCCAGATCGCGCACTACAAGATCCCGCGCTACGTGATGTTCGTCGACGGCTGGCCGATGACGGTCAGCGGCAAGGTTCAGAAGTACAAGATGCGCGAGACGTCGATCGAAAAGCTCGGCCTGGAGAACGCGGCGAAGATCGTCACGGCTTAGCCCATCCGGCGCCGCTGCTGCCGCGAAAGGCCGTCTGCCGACCGTCCACCCAAAGCGTACCTTCCCGCTCTTGCGCGTCGAAATAGAAGACGCGGCCGTCGCCGTCTTCGAATTGCGGTTCACGCGGACACGGTTCGAACGCCCTCGACGGCCCGCCGGCGATCGGGCGCGCCGTGCCGGCCGGCTCGTCGTAGAGCAGCGACGCCGTGGCACGGTCGCGCGCGGGGAGGACGCGCACGTGATACGTCGCGTCGAGCCGGCCGTCGCGATACGCTCGTGTGTCCCGCGACGGTAACCAGCCGTGATCGGGTCGTGCCGAACGGGGTCCATG
>JALZBE010000243.1 GCA_030947665.1 Vulcanimicrobiota bacterium
GCGCTCGTGCGCGAGACGGGCGGCGGCATCGACGTCCCCGCGGACGGATGGTCGACCGTGCGCAGCGCGCTGGAGGCCGAGGAACCGCTGCGCGCGATGGCGCGCGCGGGCGCGGCGTACGCCGAGACGCGCGGCCGCTGGCGCAGCGTCGCGACGCGCACCTCCGAGGCGATCGACGGGCTGGGCGCACTCGACGACGGGCGCTCGCGCGACGCGCTGCTCGCCCACGTCGCCTATCTCTATCCGCTGGTGCAGCGCCAGCGCCGAACCATCGAGGCGATGCGCGTCAGCCGCTTCTGGCGGCTGCGCGACGCGTGGTTCGCAATCCGGCGCCGCTTCGCGATCGGGCCGGACGAAGACCCGGTCCAGCTCGCGGAGGGCGACGCGCGCGCCATCGAGCTGGCCGCGCTCGGCGACCCGTATCAGCTCTTTCGCGAGCATCACCGTGTCCGCGACGAGGACGTCGAACGCATGCGCGCGATGGTGCGCTTCCTGCCGCGGCTCGTCGCCTTCGGCATCGTGGTCGATGCGCGAACGCGCGGGACCGAAGGCGTCGTCGGGACGCTGCGCTCGCTGCGCGATCAAGTGTACGAGAACTGGTCGGCGCGCGTGCTGGTCGACGCGCTCGACGAACCGCGCGACAGCGAGTTGCGCGCGCTCGCGGCGGACGATCCGCGCATCGAGATCGTCGGACCGGGCGGCGACCGGTTCGGCTCGTCCGACGTCGTCGGCCCGCTTGCGCCGCACGACCGCATCGAGCCGCACGCGCTCTTCGAGCTCGCGCTCGCGCTCCAGGACGACGCCGACGTCGTGTACTCCGACGAAGACCGGATCGACGAGCGCGGCATCCCGGGCGACCCGTGGTTCAAACCGGACTGGTCTCCCGAGACGCTGCTCACGCGCGACTACGTCGGGCGCATCTGCGTCATGCGCCGCGACCTGCTCGAGCGAGCGGGCGGGCTGCGCGACGTCTTCGAAACCGCGGCGTGGTACGAGGCGCTGCTGCGCGTCACCGAGCTGACCGATCGCGTCGTGCACGTCGCGCAGGTGCTGTACCACCGCGACGTGCGCAACACCGTGGCGAAGAACGATCTGGCGGTGGCCGTCGAGGTCGCGTTGCGCCGGCGCGGCGAGGCCGCGACGGTGCGCGCGGACGGGTCGGGCGTCGACGTCCGGTTCATCGTGCCCGGTGACGAGCGCGTCTGCGTCATCGTGCCGACGCGCGACCGGGTCGATCTGCTCGGGCCATGCGTCGCCTCGCTGTTCGAGCGAACGCAGTACCCGAACTTCGAAATCGTCGTCGTCGACAACGGGAGCCGCGAGAGCGCGACGGGCCAGCTGCTCGCTGATTGGGAGCGGCGCGAGCCGCAGCGGTTTCGCGTGCTCCGCGATCCCGCGCCGTTCAACTACTCCCGGCTCAACAACGAAGCGGTGCGCTCGACGGACGCGGCGTTCGTCGTGCTCCTCAACAACGACACCGAGATCATCGCGCCGGACTGGATGGAGGCGATGCTCGGCCAGGCGCGGCGTCCCGCGATCGGCGCCGTCGGGGCGCTGCTGCTGTATGCGGACGGCACGGTCCAGCACGGCGGCGTCGTGCTCGGCATCCTCGGGCTGGCCGGACACGCGCATCGCTTCCTCCCCGGCGACACGCCGGGCTATCACGGCGGGCTCGCCTTCGACACGAACTATCTCGCCGTGACCGGCGCGTGCATGATGGTCGAGAAGCGCAAGTACGAAGAGATCGGCGGCCTCGACGAAACGCTGGCCGTGTCGTACAACGACGTCGACCTCTGCCTGCGATTGCACCGCGCCGGCTACCGTAACGTGTTCGTGCCGCGCGCGCGGGTGACGCACTTCGAGTCCAAGAGCCGCGGCGGCGACGACACGCCGGCCAAAGTCGCGCGCGCGATGGAGGAGGTCGGCGCGATTCGGCGCCGCTGGCCGCAATGGTCCGGCCGCGATCCGTACTACAACCCGAACCTCACCGTCGACGCGGAAGATTTCGGCTTGCAGCTATGACGCAGCTCCCGCCCAAGACCGGCCGCGACCGCGTCGCCGCGCACGCCGGGATCACGTTCGTCGGGCTGATGGCGGCAAACGTCATCAACTACGTGTTCTACGCTCTGGTGAGCCGGACGCTGGGCGTCGAAGGCTACGGCACGTTCTCGTCGCTGCTCGCCATCGTCCTGATCGTGAGCGCGCCGTCGCTGATCGGGCAGATGGTCATCGCGAAGCTCGCGTCCGATTTCTCGCTCGAGCCGGAGCGTCTATCGGGATTGGTGCGGGCGATCGAGCGGATCACGCTCGGCATCGCCGCGGTGCCGGCGCTCGCGCTGGCGTGCTTGGCCGTGCCGCTCGCGAATTTTCTGCACCTGAGCGACCCGCTGCTGGTCGTGCTCGCGGCGTGCTCGCTGTGCGGCGCGATCTCGCTGCCGTTCTTGCGCGGCGTGCTGCAGGGCACATCGGCGTTCGGTGCGTTCGCGTTCTCCAGCGTCGTCGAGGCCGTCGGCAAGGCAGTTTTCGCACCCGTGCTCGGAATCGTCGCCGGCGTGCGCGGCGCGCTCGGCGGCCTCGCGCTCGGATATGTCGTGGCCGCGTGCTACACGTTCGTCGCGGGGCGCCCGCACGGCCGCGCCGAGGCCGCGCACTTCTCGCTGCGCAGCGTCGCGCGCACGTCGGCCGCCGTCGGTTTGGCGGTGTTCTGCGTGAACGTGCTGCTTTTCTACGACGTCGTGCTCGCCAAACGCTATCTCGACGCGCACACCGCGGGCTTGTACGGCGCCGCGGCGCTGGCGTGCCGCGCACTCTACGCCGTGACGCTCTTCGTGCCGACGGTACTGCTGCCGCAAGCCGCGCGCCGCGCGGCGAGCGGGCAGCGCACGCGCGGGCTTTTCTACCAAGCGCTGCTGGTGACGGTCGCGATCGCCGTCGTCGTCAGCGCGCTGTACGCGTACGCCCCGGCGTTCGTCGTCGTCGCGATCGCGGGCGGGCGCTTTGCCGGGGCGGCGGCCTTCCTGCTGCCGTACGTGATCGCGATCTCCGCGCTGGCGACGGCGAACGTCGTCGCGACCTACAACATCGCCCGCGGCCGGATGTGGTTCGTCGTGCCGCTGGGGCTCGTCGCGCTCGGCGAGATCGTCTCGGTCACCCTGCGCCATCGCAGCGCGGCTGACATCCTCCAGACGATCGTGATCGGGCATGCCGTGGCCTTGCTCGCGTGCGCGACCTCGCTGGGCGGTTCGAGTTCATCGCGCGGCGCGGCCGCGGAAACCATAGCGGCGTAAGGATGTCCGGCGTTGCGCTGGCGGCGGCCGTGCAGTCGGTCGTCACGCCGTTCGCATATCTCGTGAGGCTGTACTTCGCGAACGCGCGGCTCGGGTTGGCGTTTTCGCTGGTGACGATCGCCGCGGTGCCCGCGGCGGCGCTGCACGTGCGCCGAACCGGGATGCCGCGCGAGGACGTATTCCAGTTCGCGCTCACCTTCGCCGTGGGGGCGTTCTATCTCGCGGTCTTGTATGTGCCTTCGCGGTCATCGACGCCGCGCAGCGGTTCTTCGCGCAACGCTCGAACGACAACCAGATCCCGCAGCTCTTCGCGGAGCGGGCTCTTCCAGGGCGTTCTGGTGCGCCGTCATGTGGGGACCCGGCGCGACCGTCACGACGCACGCGGCGTACGCGATCGAGCTGGTGCTGTTCGTGATCTCGCCGCCGCGCTGGCCGAACTGCCGCCGGCATGGTATATCGCGATCCTGACGCTGCAGGCGCTCGATGTCGCGGTCACGTGGATCGGCGGCTCGCTACCCGACGCTTGGCGCACGGCGCCGTCGATCGACCCCGTGACCGTGGCGTTCGCGGCGGCGTCCGCGTCGGCGGTCGCCTTGCTGCTCGTGCGGTATGCGGGACAGGCAGTCGCAGCGACCGAAAAGAGTGCGTGATGCGACCGATTGCGATCATAGGCTCGGGTTATGTCGGGCTCGTCACGGGGACGTGCTTTGCGGAGCTCGGCAACGTGGTGGTTTGCGTTGACAACGATGCGTCGAAAATCGAGCGGCTCGTCACCGGTGAGATTCCGTTCTTTGAGCCTTCACTGGGCGAGATGGTCGCGCGCAACGTGCACGCCCGCCGGCTCTCGTTCACCACCGACATCGCGGCCGCCGTCGCCGGCGCCGAGATCATCGTGATCGCGGTCGGCACGCCGACACGGTCGGACGGCCATGCCGACTTGAGCGGCGTGCGCGCCGTCGCGCGCGAGATCGGGCTCGCACTGAACGGCCCCAAGATCGTCGTGTCCAAGTCGACGGTCCCGGTGGAGACCGGCGAGATGGTCTCGTCGATCATTCGCGAGCACGCCCGCGCGCCCCATCGCGTGAGCGTAGTGAGCAACCCCGAGTTTCTGCGCGAGGGCTCGGCGATCGCTGATTTCCTCAAGCCGGACCGCATCGTGATCGGTACCGACGATCCGGAGACCGAGCGCGTCATGCGCGACCTCTACGCGCCGCTCGATGCGCCGATCGTGGTGACCGACGTGCGCACGTCCGAGATGATCAAGTACGCGGCGAACGCGTTTCTCGCCACCAAGATCTCGTTCATCAACGAGATCGCGAACATCTGCGAGCTGCTGGGCGTCGACGTGCGCGCCGTCGGGCGCGGCATCGGGTACGACCACCGCATCGGCACGCTGTTCCTGAGCCCCGGGATCGGCTACGGCGGGTCGTGTTTCCCCAAGGACGTGCGCGCGCTCGAACAGCTGGCCGTGCAGCACGACTACCAGGCGCCGCTGCTGCACGCGGTCGAGCTTGTCAACCGGCGCCAGGTCGAGCGCACCGTGGTGAAGCTGGAGCGTGAGCTGCGCGGTCTGCACGGGCGCGTCGTTGCGGTGCTCGGGCTGGCGTTCAAACCCAATACGGACGACATTCGCGACGCGCCGGCGATCAACATCATCCGGCGCCTGGTCGACCGCGGCGCCGTCGTGCGCGCGCACGACCCGATCGTGCGCAGCTTGCCCGAAACGGCGACCGCCAACGAACTGTCGTTCTTCGATGAGATGTACGAAACCGTCGAAGGCGCCGATGCCGTGCTGCTGGCAACGGAGTGGAACGAGTTTCGCGCGCTCGACTTCGGGCGCTGTGCGGCGGCGATGCGCGGCGACCTGATCGTCGACGGCCGCAACATCTTCGATCCGCAGAAAGTGACGGACGCCGGGCTGCGTTACGTCGGCATGGGGCGGGCCGCGCGCGCCGCCGCGCCGGGAGGGGATGTCACCGTTTCAGCGACGCGTAGCTGAGCGGCGCCGCGCGTATAAGCGCACGCCGTCCGTATCGAACACCACCGAGTAC
>JALZBE010000244.1 GCA_030947665.1 Vulcanimicrobiota bacterium
GCGACGCGCTGTTCACGCACCTGCACGAGATCCCGGCCGGCACGACGAGCTTCGTCCCGCCGACGAATGCATCGCTGACGATCGCGCTCGATCCGGAGCTCGACGTCAACGCGAACGCGCAGAGATTCTACGCGCGCTACCGCAAGGCCGCCGACGCGCTGCCGCATCTCGAAAAGCGGCGCGGCGCGCTCGCGGCGCGGCGCGAAAGGCTCGACGCGCTCGCGTTCGAAGCGGAACGCGCCGATGCGCCCACGCTCCCGGAGCTCGAAGCGGATCTCGACGAGCTCGAAGGGCGCCCGCCGCAACGTCCAGCGCAGTCGAATGCAAAGCGCCGCGTGCCGCTGCGCCTGGACCGCCCGTCGGGCGCACGCATCTACGTCGGTCGCTCGCCGCGCGAGAACGTCGAGGTGACGTTCAAGATCGCGCGGCCGGACGATCTGTGGTTTCACGCGCGCGGCATCCCCGGCTCGCACGTCGTGTTGCAGACGGCGCCCGGCAGCGACCCGCAGGACGAAGACCTCGCCGCCGCCGCCGATCTCGCCGCGACGCACAGCAAAGCGCGCAACGCGCCGCGCGTCGAGATCGACTACACCGAGCGCAAGTACGTCCGCAAGCAGCGCGACGCCGGCCCCGGGATGGTGTGGTACACGAACGCGCGCACACGGGTCGGAAGCCCGCACGCCGAGAACAAGCGCGCGTGAAGGTTCGCATCCTGCTCGGCGCCGCCGCAACGTTCGCGCTGCTGTGCACGGGCACGCCCGCGCACGCGCAGTCGCCGCCGGCGCCGATGACGAGCGACCAATTGCTTTCGGGCGGTTGCGGCGTCGGGATCAGGGCCGTACGTGCGCTTCGCGAACCGGGCCGGTATCTCGTGGACATGATCGTGCCGGTCGCAACGGCACCGCTGGCAGCGGTTCTGCGCGTGGACGATCGAAACGGTCACTGGCTCTATCCGCCGACGGGCGCGCCGCAGTTCGCGATCACCGTTCCGGAGTCCGCAACGGGGCCGATCAACGTCTTTGCCGCGTTCGCCCGTCCGGCGACCGGCCAGGACGTCGCATGCCGCCCGTCGGTGTACGTGCCGCAGCGACCGGTCGACGATGCGTCCGCCGGGCAGGCGCGAGCGCAGCTTCTGCCGTCGTCGACCGTTCCCGACGACCCGGCTACCTGTTCCGTGCCGTTCGAGAAAGGCGGTCGGATCTTGCAACCGCCCAACATGCGGCTCCCGCCGGAAGCACGTGGTATCGAAGGGATCGTATCGGCGGCGCTGCTGGTGTCAGCCGATGGGTCCGTCGCGAGCGTGCGCGTCCTCAGCTCACCGTCCGCGGTGCTCGGAGACGCGCTCGCGCAATCGATGCAACGCCTAGAAGTGAAGCCGCCCATATTTCGCTGCGCGCCCGTCGAATCGCAGATTTTCATGAGCATGCAGATCAGGCGAGCACCGCCCGGCTGAGCGACCACCCGCCTTACGGCAGGTTCGCGCGGTACGCTCGCACTTCTTCTGCGACTCGTGCGTAGGCGGCGTTGATCGCATCGACGCGCTCGCGGGCGCCGTCGAGATCGCCGGTGCGCGCGCGCGCGTCGAGCTCCATCGCCAGCCCGTAGACGACGTTCGCGCCGATATTGCCCGCGCTCCCCTTGATGCCGTGCGCGGCGCGCGCGACTACGGTCGCATCGCCGCCGGCGACCCCTGCTTCCAATGCGGCGCAATGTTTGCGCCCCGTTTCCAGCGCCATCTCGAGCAAGTCCGCGATCCCTGCGGTGTCGTCCTCGAACGCTTCTTCGAGCCGCCATAGGTCGAGCACGGTCTTATCCGGCAATGCCGACCCCGTTTGCGAAGCGTTCGACGACCGCGCGCAGCGCTGCGAGCTGCACGGGCTTGGCGAGGTAGTCGTCCATCCCCGAGGCCAGGCACGCTTGACGATCGCCCTCGAGCGTGTTCGCCGTCATCGCGATGATGGGCACGTGGCCGCCGCGCAGCGCTTCGTCGCGGCGAATCTCCCGCGTGGCCTCGAAGCCGTCGACGTCGGGCATCTGGCAGTCCATCAGCACCAGATCGTAGTGGCCGTGCGCGACGGCGTCGATCGCCTCGCGGCCGTCCGTCACGGCGTCCGCGCGGAATCCGAGCTTCTTCAGCTGCTGCAGCGCGAGCCGGCGGTTCACGGCGTTGTCCTCGGCGACGAGCACCAAGACGCGGTCCGCGCTGCGGCCGGCGACCGCGCCGTTTGCTGCCGGGACGGACGGTGCGGAAGGATCGCCGAGCGCGGTGAGCAGCGTGTCGTGCAGCGCGTTCTGCCGGATCGGTTTGCGAATGACCGCGACGAAGCCGTGCGCACGCGCGTCTTGCGCGTTCAGCGGCTCCTCGCCGCCCGCCAGCAGCACGATCGGTACGTTCTCGCAGCCCGCGAGCGCGTGCAGGCGCGCGGCGAACCCGAACGCGTCGCCGCTCGCGCGCCGGTCGGCGATCACGACGTGGAACGGCGTGAGGCGTTCGGCGGCGGCGTGCGCGAGCTCCAGCGCGTGCGCGGCGTTCCCGGTGCTCGACGCCACCGCACCCCACGAGAGCAGGTACTGGTCGACCACTTGCCGCGCGTCCGCTTCGTCATCGACGACGAGAACGCGCGCGCCGCGCACCGCGTCGCTGCGTTCGAGCTCGGTGCCGTCGAGCGCGCGCGCGTACGGTACGGTGAACCAGAACGTCGAGCCGCGGCCCGGGCTGCTGTCGAATCCGATCTTGCCGCCCATCAGCTCGACGAGCCGGCGTGAGATCGAGAGCCCGAGTCCGGTGCCCCCGAACCGCCGGCGCGTCGACTGGTCGGCCTGCCGGAACGGCTCGAACAGCTGCTCCGCGGCGTCTTGCGCGATCCCGGGGCCGGTGTCGCTCACCGAGAAGCGCAACTCGACCGTGTCGTCGCCGTCGGCGCGGTCGACGACGGCGCGCACCGTCACGCTGCCCGCGGCGGTGAACTTCACGGCGTTGCCGATCAGGTTCAAGAGCACTTGGCGCAGCCGGTCGGCATCACCGGCGACGCGCAGCGGCACGTCGGGAGCGACGTAGGTCGAGAGCGACAGGCCCTTTTTGCGCGCGGCCGCGGCGAGGATGTCGGTCGCGTTCTCGACGGCGACGACCGGCGAGAACGGCGCGCTGTCGAGCTGCATGCGCCCGGCCTCGATCTTCGAGAAGTCGAGGATGTCGTTGACGATCGCGAGCAATGATTCGGCCGAGTCGCGCACCGTCGTCGCATACTCGCGCGCTTCTTCCGGCAGCGGCGTCTGCAGCAGCAGCTCCGACATGCCGACGACGGCGTTGATCGGCGTGCGGATCTCGTGGCTCATCGTGGCGAGGAACTGCGACTTCACCTCGGCAGCTTCGATCGCGCGGTCGTGCGCGGCGCGAATCGCTTCTTCGGCGACTTTGCGCTGCGTGATGTCGCGCAGGATGATGATCGTCTCGCCCGACGCGTGCGTCGCGATGCGGCCGCGTGCGAACTCGACCGGGAACAAGCCGCCGCGCGCGCTGCGGCCCGTCGTCTCGACGACCGCAGCCTGCGGCGCATCGGCGATGCCGGCGTAGTCGGGCAGGATGCGCGAGATGGGCGTGCCGGTGAGATCGTCGGCCACGAAGCCGAACAGCGATGCGGCGGCGGGGTTGACCGATGCGACGGCGCCGCGCGCGTCCACCGCGATCAGCGCGTCGGTGACGCCGTTGACGATGCCGCGCAGGCGGCGCTCGTTGGTCGCCAAGACGTGCGACAGGCGATTGGTCTCGGCGAGCAGCGCGACGACCAAAAACGTGGTGGCGACGAGGATGTCGACGCGCGAGAGGTACCAGCCGACGCTGTAACGCGAACCGCCCAGCGCGTTGAGCAGCGACTCGATCAGGAGCGCCGCCGCGGGCACCATCAGCCACACGTCGACGACGGTCCGCCGGGCGCGTCGCTGCAGGATGACGAGCGCGGTGCCGGCGAGCACGACGACGGTGCCGAGCGCAAGGTAGATTCCGACGAGATACTGCCCGTTTTGCGACAGCGGCGGCAGCATGCCGCCTAGCGCGAACACCAGTTGGATCGCCGCGTACGCCGCGACGATCGTGATCGCGACCGCGACCGTCGTCCGGCGGGAGCCGACGCGGCGCGTGCCGTCGCGCTCGCTGAGCAGCGCGTAGGCGGCGAACGCGCCCGGCAGCGCGGTGTGCCAGATGACCCACAGATAGGTCGACGTGTTCGCGAGCGCGCCGAACAGCGGTACGAAACCGCTGCCTGGGAACGTGAGGATGTACGGCACGAACACGATCGCGCTGAACAGCGTGCCGCACGCGAGCACGAGCAGCGACACGCGCCGCGAGAGCGCGTACTGCCCGAACAGGATGGTCGCGGTAATCGCCAACCCCATCAGCACCGCGCCGCCGTAAAGCGTGACGAAGCCGGGGAACGTCCCAAGGGCGACCCGTGCGAAGAGGGCTGCGACGAGTGCGATCGCACCCAGGGATGCGATCGCGATGAACGCCGCGCGACGCTGTTGCGGTGAAGCCGGCAGCGTCGCGAGATCGAGAGCCGGAGAATTCACGCCTGCAAACGCTTCTCGCCCCGCCACGGAGCGCCCGTTGCGCGTGCGCTTCCGCAGGCTAAGATTCCGTTACTTTACGTGCGCTCAACGAACATTGCGTCGCCGAATGAAAAGAAACGGTATTGCTGCTCGATCGCCGCCGCGTACGCTCGGCGCACGCGGCCGTATCCGGCAAACGCGCTGACCAGAACGAGCAGCGTCGATCGCGGCAGGTGGAAGTTCGTCAGCAGCGCGTCGACGACGCGAAACGTAAAGCCCGGGGTTACGAACAGGTCCGTCTCGCCTTCGCCTGCGTGCAAGCGTCCGCCATGCAGCGCCGCCCCTTCCAGGGCGCGCAAGACCGTCGTCCCCGCCGCGATGACGCGCCGCCCGTCCGCTTTCGCCACTCCGATCGCTGCGGCGGTCTCCGCCGGGATCGCGTAGCGTTCGGCGTGCATCACGTGCTCGTCGACCGTCGCGCCCGTCATCGGGCGGAACGTTCCGATACCGACGTCGAGCACGAGCGGCGCGACGACGATGCCGCGCGCGCGAACCGCGTCGAGCACGCCGTGCGTGAAGTGCAGCGATGCCGTGGGCGCGGCGACGCTACCCGGCACGCGCGCGAACACGGTCTGGTACCGCTCCGCGCGCGCGGCGTCACCGGCCCCCACGTACGGCGGCAGCGGGACTTCGCCGTGCGCCTCGAGCAGCGCGGCGACGTCGACGCCGTCGTCGAACCGCACGACGCGCGGCCCGTCGGCGAGCACCTCGACGA
>JALZBE010000245.1 GCA_030947665.1 Vulcanimicrobiota bacterium
CGGGGCGTCCGCCGGGCCATCGCACGACGCGCATGCGGCGGCGCGCGACGGCGATTCGGCTGCCGTGCGGCGCGTTCTCGCGGCGCTGCGGGACGCCGCGTGCGACCCCGGACTGCTCGCCGACAGGCTCGACCTCGCGGCGGCGGAGCTGTTCCCGCTGCTCACCGAGCTGGAGCTCTCCGGCCGCATCACGTGCGGCGCGGACGGCTACGCCTTGCCGCCACGTCAGATGCGGGATTGACATGGATATTCCGCGGCTGCGATACTCGCGTCACGCGCGTGAGCGCATGGAGCACTATCACATCTCGGACGACGAAGTCGAAGCGGTCGTGTGGTATCCGATTCGTCGCGACGTAACCCCAAGCGCGGTCGAGCACTACGGGTTCGTCGACGACGGACGTACGATCAAGGTGGTCACGGATCGAGCCGAGACGTTCGTGTTCACCATCACCGACGAAGATCGCCGGAAAGACGATCGGCGCGAGAAAGAGCGTCGCCACAACGAGCGACGCAGACGCACATGAAGCACCCCATTCGAGTCACCGTTGACCCCGACTGCGCACTCGGGTACATCGAGTACCGCGAGCCGTCCGAGCACGACGGTTACCTTGACATCGTCCGTGAGGCCGACGGAAGCATCGTCGAGTACGGCGGCGATAAGGAATACGATCGTCAGGCGCCCCGCGTGATGGTTTGGCTCGACGACGACGATGAGATCGTCGCCTTCGAGATCATCTCGATCGACGAACCGGAGCTCGTCGCAGTCGCGCGCGACTACGCGCGAGACAACGACCTAGCCTTTCCGGACGACATCCGCGCCGCGGCGTCATCGCGGGATCCCGCCGCCTGAACGTCCGGCTGATCGCCGTCGGGAAAGTTCGCGAGCGGTACATCGCCGATGCGCTCGCGGATTTTCGCGCGCGGTTGCGACCGTACCACCGGTTCGATGAGGTCGAGGTGCGGGCGGCCGACGGCGGCGATCCGGCGCGTGCGATTCGGGCCGAAGGCGAGGCGATTCTCAAGCTGCTCGATCCCACCGACCACGTCTGGCTCCTGGAACGGTCCGGCGAGCTGTTCTCGAGCGAGGAGCTGGCGCGCCGGATCGAGCGGTTGCCGCACGACGGGATCGCGCGGCTGACGTTCGTCGTCGCCGGTACCTACGGCGCGTCCGAGGCGCTCCTCGCGCGGGCCGACGTGCGATGGTCACTCTCGCCCCTGACCTTTCTGCACGAATGGGCGCGCATGCTCGTGGTGGAGCAAGTGTACCGCGCGGCGAAGATCGCTCGCGATGAACCCTACCACCACTGAGGAGATCGCGTTGATCTCGCTCGACGAGCTGGCCGCCCGTTTCGCGGCGGCGGCGCGCACGCTGTGGCCCGACGCCGATCCCGTGGTGCAGTTCGAGCCCGCGCGCCGTCCCGAGTTCGGGGACGTTGCGACCAACGTCGCATTCGGTTTGGCGCGCGTCGCGCGCAAAAAGCCGCAGGACATCGGAAGCGAGATCATCGCGCGCGCCCTTGCCGACGACGGCGTCCGCGCGACAGTCGCCGAAGCGACGGCGGTCGCCGGGTTCATCAACTTGAAACTGAAGCCGGCCTTCTGGCAGCGCGTCGTCGGCGACGTGCTGCGCGACGGCGCGGACTACGGTCGCGGCGCGCCCAACGGCGAACGCGTCTCGCTGGAGTTCGGCAGCGCGAATCCGACGGGACCGCTCGTCGTCGTGCAAGGCCGCACGCTCTCGATCGGCGACACGCTCGCCCGCGCGATGCGCCATGCCGGCTACAGCGTGTTCACGGAGTGGATCATCAACGACGCCGGCTCGCAGCTTGCCGCCCTCGGGCGGTCGCTGTATGCGCGCTACCGCCAGCTGTTCGATCCCGCGTTTCCGTTTCCGGAAGACGGCTATCCGGGCGACTACCTGATCCCGATCGCGGAGAACCTACGCGCGCGTGACGGCGAGCGCTGGCTGCAGGTCGCCGAAGACGAAGCCGCGCCGCAGCTCGCGAAGGTCGCGCGCGACGCGATCCTCGCGGAGCAGCAGGACGTCGCGCGCAGGTTCGGCGTCGAGTACGATTTGTGGCAGTCGGAGCAGGCACTGCACGATGCCGGCAAGATCGAGGCGGGCATCAAGCGGCTGCGCGACCTCGGCGTGCTCTACGAAAAAGACGGCGCGACGTGGCTGCGCACGACCGACACCGGCGACGACGAAGACCGCGTCGTCATCCGCAGCGACGGCCGGCCGACGTACTTCGCGAACGACATCACCTACCATTACGAGAAGCTGCAGCGCGCCGACCACGTCATCGATTTTCTGGGCCCGGATCATCACGGCTACATCAAGCGCCTCGACGCGCTGGCGAACGCGTACGAGCGGCCGGGGGCGTTCGAGGTGATCCTCGTCCAGCAGATCACCCTCAAGCGCGGCGACGAGATCCTCTCGATGTCCAAGCGCGCCGGCACGCTCGTTACCTTGCAAGAAGTGATCGACGAGGTCGGCGTCGATGCGGCGCGCTTCTTCTTCGTCATGCTCTCCACGGATCAGCCGCTGACGTTCGACCTGGAGCTCGCGAAAAAGCAGTCGAACGACAACCCGGTGTTCTACGTGCAGTACGGCCACGCGCGCATCGCATCGGTGCTGCGCAAGGCCCACGATTCGCACGCGGCCCACGTCGAGGCGGCGCTTCGCGGTGACGGACTCGCCGCGCTCGCCGAGCCCACCGAGCTCGCGCTCGCGCGGCGGCTCGCCGAGTTCGGACCGACCGTCGCCGGCGTCGCACGGGCGCGCGCCCCGCACCGGCTGACGAAGTACGCGCGCGAGGTCGCGAGCGATTTCCACCAATTCTACGACGCCTGCCGCGTGCTCACGCCCGACGACGCGACCACGACGGCGCGCCTCGGCCTGTGCATCGCGACGAAGACCGTGCTCGCGACGACGCTCGCGCTGTGCGGCGTCGGCGCCCCGGACTCGATGTAGTTGCGCGTCCTCATGCTCGGCGGGACCGTCTTTCTCGGCCGTCACGTCGTCGAAACCTTGCTCGCGCGCGGGCACGAGGTGACGCTGTTCCATCGCGGTCAGCGCGGTGGCGAGTTGTTTCCGGGCGTCGAGCGCGTGTTTGGCGACCGCGCGGCCGATCTCAACCGGCTGCCGGCGGGCGCTACATGGGACGCCGTCGTCGACACGTGCGGTTTCGTTCCGGGCGTCGTTGCAACGAGCGCCCGCGCGCTGCGCGAACGCGCCGGACGGTATGTCTTCATCTCCAGCATCTCGGTGTACGACGTGTCGAAAGCGCCGGTGAACGAGTCGTCCCCGACGCTCGAGCTGCCGGCCGGCGCGTCACGCGACGTGCTGACGCCGGAGACGTACGGCCCGCTCAAGCTCTTGTGCGAGCAGGAAGCGATCGCCGCGTTCGGCTCCGAACGCACGTTCATCGTGCGGCCGGGGTTGATTGTCGGCCCGAACGACCCGTCGGACCGTTTCACGTACTGGCCGCTGCGGTTCGCGCGCGGCGGCGACGTGCTCGTGCCCGACGCGCTCGACATGCCGGTCCAGTACATCGACGTGCGCGATCTCGCGGAGTTCGTCGTCGACGCGCTCGAGCGCGACCACGCCGGCATCGTGAACACGGTCGGGCCGGCGGAACCGACGACGCTCGGCGCGCTGCTCGACGCGTGCGCCGCCGCGAGCGACGCTGAAGCAAACGTCGTCCCGGTCGACCGCGCATTCTTGCGCAGGTGGAACGCGAGCCCCTGGAGCGACCTGCCCGTATGGTCCGAAGACGGCTTCGACTACGATGGCATCACGCGCACCGACCCGTCGCGCGGCATTGCGCTGGGCATGCGCTATCGCCCGGTGGAAAAGACGATCGCGGATACGCTGCGCTGGGCACGGAACGAGCGCGGCGACGCGCCGCTCAAAGCCGGCCTCACGCCCGCCCGCGAAGCCGCGCTGCTCGCGCTCCGCGCGCACGAGAGCTCAGGGCGCGGCTAGCTTCACGGTGACGACGACGGCTTCGGGATCCGCGACCGGCTCCGCCGCGCCTTGCGCCTGCATGCGCACGACATACGGCTGGACGAAGTAGCCGAACAGCACTTTGAGCAGCGCGGCGGCCGGGATGCCGAAGATCAACCCCGGATAGCCGAACAGCTCGCCGCCCGCGAACACGGCGAACATCACGGTGATCGGCGAGACGCCGACCGACTTCTCCATGATCTTCGGGGTGAGCACGTTGTCGGCGACGCGCGCGACCACAAAAATGGCGATCGTCACCCAGATCACCATGCCGGTGCCTTGCGGCACCGCGAGCAGCGCGGCGGCGACTTGCGCGACGAGCATACCGACGAACGGCACGGCGTAGCCGAGCGCGCAGATTACGGCGACGAGCAGCGCGAACGCGAAATGGGTCGGAAATAGCAGCAGCCACACCGCGCCGCCGACGATCGCGCACAGCAGCACTTGGCCCGCGACGAAATGGCCGAATACCGCGGTGAGCTCGCGCAGCAGCGCGCTGACACCTTCGCGGCGGCGGAGCGGCACGAACGCGAGGATCCCGTCGCGCACGCCGCTGCCTTGCAGCAGAAAGAATACCGAGAGGATCAGCGCCGACACGCCGATCAGCATCGCCGTGAACGCGCCGACGACGATGGTGCCGAGGCTCGCGACCGCCGCCGTGATGAACGCCGAAAGGCGCACGCCGGCCTCCGCCTGCATGTCGGTGTACGACGGCAGCGGGACGCGGTTGCCGAGCAAATGGCGCAGGGCGCCCTCGCTGCGGCGCACGACGTCGCCCGACCATGCGAGGTACTGCGGCGTGTGGCCGACCAGCGCGAGAATCTGCGCGTAGCTGATCGGGACGACGACGAGCGCGAGCAGCACGAGCGCGCTGAGCAAACCCGCGTACACCAGGGCGATGGCGAGCGGCCGCGGCATGCGCAGCTCGAGCCGCGTCACGAGCGGCTGCGCGCCGAACGCGATGAAGGCGGCGATCACGAAGATGGAGATCGTGTGCGGGATGCGCGCCGCGAACAGCGCCGCCGCGACGAGCACGATCGCCGTCACGACGACGATCAGCGTGCGGCGCAGCAGTGCCGGGCTCACAACGCCTTCGTCATCATGCGGCGCTCGGTCACGAAACCTGCACCGTCGTACAGCCTGCGCGCCGGCGTGTTGTCCTCAGTCACCATCAGGCTCACGTAGCCAAATCCTTCGGCGCGCGCGTGCGCTTCTGCGGCGACCATCAGCGCGCGCCCGACGCCGGCTGCGCGCGCGTGCGGTTCCACCGCGGTGTACGCGACGAACGCC
>JALZBE010000246.1 GCA_030947665.1 Vulcanimicrobiota bacterium
GCAGCTCGGATTCGGGGCGGGGTTGTCCGCGAAGACGATGTCACGCCTGTTCAGCCGCGACATTCCGGTCGATCGGCGCACGATCGAGCTTCTCTTCGCCGAGCTGGGCCTGAAACTCGAGCCCGATGACGTCAGTCCCCCGGCGGCGCGGGTTCTCGCCGAGCGTGCGGAAGTTCCGCATTATCGTACGGTCCTGTTCGGTCGCGAAAAGGAGCTCGCGCGTCTGGGCGAGCTCGCGCACGAACGCATGGTCGTCACGTTGACCGGACCCGGCGGTGTCGGCAAGACCCGCCTCGCAGTCGAGTGGATGCGGCGTACCGTCCTCTCGTACTCGCACATTGCGTTCCTCGACCTTTCGCTTCTGACCGACGGCGCGACCCTGCGCGACGCGATCGGTGCCGTGCTCGATGACGTGGCCGCAGATGGAGACGACGTTCTGATCGTCCTCGACGGCTGCGAACATCTCATCGAAGCGGCCGCCATCGCGGTCAGCGCGCTGCTGGACGAGATGCCGCAGCTCAGCGTGCTCGCGACCAGCCGCGAGCCGCTCGGCGTCGCCGGCGAAGCCGTACTGCGGCTCGCGCCACTCGCAGTTCCCGACGCTGCCGCGGAGTTGCGCCCGGCCGAGGCGCTCGGCTTTTCGGCCTTTGCGATGTTCGTCGAACGGGCGCGCTCGTTCGACGACGGATTTACGCTCGGAGAAGAAGCAGTTCCCGTCGTCGCGGAAATCGTACGCCGCCTCGACGGCGTGCCGCTCGCCCTCGAGCTCGCCGCGGCGCGCGCCGCGTTCATGACGCTCCCGGACCTCTTGACGAGCTTGCGTGACCACTTGGAAGCGCTCTCGGAAGGTGCGCGTGCCGGCGTCCCGCGTCATCGCTCCGCGCGAGCGCTGATCGACTGGAGCTATGAGCTGCTGACGCAGCAAGAACGCGAGGTCTTCCAGTGTCTTGCGGCCTTCATGGGGACGTTCTCGGCGGCGGCCGTCGCCGCCGTCTGCGAAGGGCATCCCCCGGCGCGCGCGCTCGGCGAGATTCTCGCAGGGCTCGTGCGCAAATCACTCTTGGTTGTCGATGCCGCCGGTCCGGCCACGCGATTCCGCATGCTCGAAACGATCCGCCAGTACGCCGCGGCGAAGCTTGCGGAGAGTGGTGACGCGGCCGGCGTGAAGCAACGCCATGCTCTGTACTTCTACGAAGTTGCGGCGGGCGCCGCGAACCCGTCGGGACCGTCGAAACAAGAATTCGCGCGGCGCGAGCTCGAACTCGAGATTCCGAATCTGCGGGAATCGCTCGATTGGTCGACGAGCGCTAGCCGCAACATGTATCTCGGCGCGGCGATCGCGGCTCAGCTCGTTGAATTCTGGACGGGGCGCGGCGACTTCGTCGAAGCGGAGCACTGGCTGCGGCGTACGCTGGAATCGGAAAGCGAACTATTGACGGCTGAGGTTTTGGCGAAACTGCATGAAGGCCTCGCGCTGGTAACGTATCGCCGCGGACGCGTCGCCGAGGCCGTGGACGAAGCGTCGAAAGCGCTGAGCATCTACGCATCGATCGATGACGTGGCGGGTAAATTGCGCGCGCGCGATCTCCTTGGCCTTGCGGCAATGGACGGCGGCGAAATCGAAGCCGCGCGCGACCAATTCGAGTCGACGCTGCGCGAAGCACGTGCGACGAACGATCCGCGCGCCATCAGCGCTTCACTCAACAATCTGGGGCGCCTCAGCTGCGAGCACGAAGGTCAATTCGACGTGGCGATGCCGCTGTTCGCCGAGAGCCTAGCAACGGCGCGCGCGAACGGTCTGGTCTCACAAGCGATCTCGGCGTTGACGAACCTTTCCGAGTGTGCCCTGGCGCTCGGGCACTACGGCGCCGGACTCACGTACGCGCGGCTGGGGATCGCCGACGCGGAAAAGCTCGGCAATCGCGAGGCAACGGCGGACCTGGCGCTGCAGGCGGTTGCGCATATCCTCCGGAGCGGCGGGTTCGCTGCTGTCAGGGACGACGCAATGTTTGCGTGGGAAGCAATCGCCGACGTGCCCTACCGGCCCCCGATCTCGGCACGGCTCGACGACGTTGCGCTGGCTCTGCATGCAGCGGGGGAACCGCGCCGTGCTGCGATCTTGCTCGGTGCCAGCGATGCCTTCCGCCGGCGGGGCGAGGTACTCGGGAGCGTCCGTGCGGGAGAACGCCGCCGCGTCGCGCGAGTCGAAATCGGGGAGATCCTATCGCCCGGTGAAGCGGAAGCGCTGAACACGCGCGGCGCATCGCTCTCCTTGCGGGACGCATTTCGCGAGGCTCTCATCGAGGATTAGCGCGAGCTGCAATCAAGGGCAAGCCTGCGCGCATGCGGTGGAAGCACGACGCCCTGGAAGTGTCCGAAGTGTCCTTGTCCGAGGCCAAAGTACCTCATAAGATGGCGATGTCGTGAAGGATGGGCTAAGACGTGTAGGTCCCATTGTCGCGTGCGGGAGTCTTGTCGTCGTTGCCGCGTGCGCCTTTGCGGCAATTTCCGATCCGCGCGCCCATCCGGCTGTGGTCGCATCCACCTACGCCGCGCTCTGCACGGGCGGATTGGCCGGGATGGTGCTTCTATGGCACCGCAACGACCGCTCGGCCATTATCGTCATGCTCGGATGCGCGGTTCTGGCTCGGATCGCGCTGGTCCCGACGGCGCCGTTTCTTTCGCACGATACGTACCGGTATCTCTGGGACGCGCGCTTACTCATGCACGGCTACGATCCGCTCGCGCTCGCGCCGAATGATTCCGCGCTTGCAACATTTCGCGCCGACCCGATTTTCCAGTGGATCGAATGGCGCGACATTCCATCGCTCTATCCACCGCTCGCATACCTCGTCTTTACCATCGGGGCCTTGATTCCCGTACCAGGCGCGCTCGGCGAAAAACTCGTTCTCGCCGCCGGCGATCTCGTCGCCATGGGCGGTATCGTCGCGCTCTTGCGGCGCATGGGACTTCCGGGCGGCCGCGCGGCTATCTATGCGTGGAGCCCGCTGGTCCTCGTGGAGTTCAGCGGCAGCGGGCATGTCGAGAGTTGGGCCGTCGCCGCCGTGGTCTTCGCGATCTTCGCGGTCGCGGCCGGGCAAACTCGCGCCGGCGTCGCCGCGATGGCGGCAGCGATTCTCACGAAGCTGACGCCTGCCGTCCTGTTGCCGATCGTGTTCGCCCGCAACGTTCGCGCAGCGCTGTGGACGTGCGCAGTGGTCGCGGTCACGTACGTTCCCCTCGCGCTTCATGCACGTCCGGTGTTTGGCTCGCTCCGCGCGTACGTATACGACCAGCGCTTCAACGATACGCTCTTCTATGTGATCGGCGCCCCGGGCGCCGCCGTCGTCATGGTTGCGGCCGTTCTTGTAGCCGTCCGAGCGCGGGCACTCGGAGCGTCGCTCGTGGGGTGCATCATCGCGGTCGAGCTGGCTTTTTTCGCGGTTGCACCCAACGTATTGCCTTGGTACCTTACGATCTTCGCGGCACTCGTCCCGCTCATTCCCCGTGGCGCCCCACGCGGTACGGCGGTCGGACTGGTCGCCTGGACGGTTACCGCGCCGCTGACGTATGGCGTTCCCTGGTTGTATCCAGCGGGTTCCATCCCCGATTATTGCGTCCGCATCGTCGAGTACGCTCCGGTCGTAGCCGGTCTCCTTTACGACTTGCGCTGGTACTTCGCTCGCCCGTTACGCGTCGCCGCGGTGTCGGCGTGACGAACGTCTTCCGAAGGGGCGCCGTCGCGGGCGCACTCGGCGGGGCCGTCATGAGCGTGGCATTTCTTCTCATGCGTGTGGCGTTCGGACTCCCGACACCGTCGGAACTCGCCACGGATGTTCTCGGCCCACTCATCAACGTCGCGCTTTTTGTCAAGGTGATCGGGTTCTTCGGGGGCTACACTGAGCTCAAGGCCGTCGGATTCGGTTCGGTCATCGTCGGGCAACTCGTCATCGGAGCGCTGCTCGGTGCATTGTTCGCACGTCGCCCGACTTTGCTGCTCGGCTCCGTCGCTGGATTGTCGCTCATCACGCTGCTTGTGTTCTCCGGCGTGCTCCAAACCAATTATCACGGTTACCCGCGCCCCACGGCAATCGTCCTATCCGTGGTCACGGTTCTCGTCGCCTATGCGCTCTATGCCGGGACGACCCTGTGGTTCTTCAAGCAGCTCGTGCTAACGAGCGAGCACGACCGCTCTCGCGCGGTTTTCATCGCGGGCGGCGCAGCAGTTGCTGCGGCGGCGGCCGGTGCGCTGGCGGTTCGCGCCTACGTCGAGCGCGCGACCTTCGGCTACGACGGTACGCAATACCTCGGTGCCGACGTGCAAGCGATAACGCCTGTGAACCGTTTCTACGTCGTGACGAAGAACATCGCCGACCCAGCGGTGGAGCGGGGCGCTTGGCGGCTGGCGATCGACGGCGCGGTCGAACGCTCGAGCATCTATGACATGGACCAGCTGGCTCAAATGGGGACGGTCGTTCAAGAGACGACGTTGATGTGCATCAGCAATGAAGTTGCGGGGGGTCTCATGAGCAACGCAAAGTGGTCTGGAGTTCGGCTGCGCGACGTCATTTCCGCGGCCGGCCCAATGGCCGGCGTGCGCAAAGTTTCGTTTCATGCCGTCGACAACTACGTCGACACGATCTCGTTCGACAAGGCGATGGAGCCGACGACGCTCATCGCTTTTCGCATGAACAGTGAGGAGCTGCCGGCACGCCACGGGTTTCCTGCGCGCATGATCGTGCCCGGGATGTTCGGAGAGAAGAACGTGAAGTGGATTTCGCGAGTCTCGCTCGAGACAACCGACGTCAAAGGGTTCTACGAGCGTCAAGGCTGGGGGCCGGACTTTTCCATTCCGACGCATTCGCGTTTCGATGCTCCTGACTTCACCCGTCCATTGGCGCGTGGCCGCACTGTTGAGCTTCGAGGCGTCGCCTTCGCGGGAAACCGCGGCGTTTCGCGGGTGGAGGTGAGCACGGACGGTGGGCGCTCGTGGGTAGATGCATCGTTTGTTTCGCCGTACGGGGCATTGATCTGGCGGCTTTGGCGCTTTGACTGGCGGCCGGCGACGCCCGGCCGGCACGAGCTCGTCGTGCGCGCGACGGATTCGCACGGCGAGCTGCAGATCGCCGCGGACCGTCCGACGGCGCCTCACGGCGCTACGGGATTTCATCGCGTGACGGCTCATGTCAGCTGATCGTCGTCCGTGCGCCTTGGCGATCGTCGCAAAAATGCCGGCCGCAGGCCGGTGCAAGACGCGCTTGGTACCACCGTTGACATTCGACCAG
>JALZBE010000247.1:0-3964 GCA_030947665.1 Vulcanimicrobiota bacterium
GCGTTATTGAACACGCGCACGCGCGCGCCGGCGTCCACGGTGAACGCCGCGAACGGCAGCGCGCCGACGAGCCGCGCGGCGCGGTCCTGCTCGGGCTCGGACGGTTCGGGGACGTCGTGCTGTGCCGACGCGCGGTTGCGCCCGGCGGTGCGCACTGCGGCGTACGTCGCGACGACTCCGGCGAGCGCGCCCAGCGACGCGGCAACGAGATCAGTCGTCGCCCGCTCCGGTCTTCATTCGCGGAACATGTAGCCGCGGCTGCGCACGGTGATGATGTGGCGCGGATTGTTGGGGTCGATCTCGATCTTCTCGCGCAGCCAGCGCGCGTGCACGCTGATCGTCTGGTGCTCGCCCTCGAAGTCGTAGCCCCATACTTTCTCCAGCAGCATCTGGCGCGTGACGATGCGCCCGCGGTTCTCCATCAGCACGTGGAGCAACCGGAACTCTTTGGGTGCGAGCGCCACCTCGCGCCCGCGCACGACGAGCCGCTGGCGCGCGGGATCGATCGTGATGTCGCCCGCCGTGATCGACTCGTCGCGTTCATCGGCGTCCACGTCCACGCGGCGCAGGCGTGCCTTGATGCGCGCCATGATCTCACCCAGCGAGAACGGCTTGGTGACGTAGTCGTCGGCGCCCAGCTCGAGCGCGAGCACTTTGTCGAATTCTTGGTCTTTCGCGGTGAGCATGATGATCGGCACGCTCGAGGTCTTGCGAATCTCCTTGCACGCCTCGATGCCGTCGAGCAGCGGCAGCATGATGTCGAGCACGACGAGATCCGGATGCTCGGTCTGCGCGAGCGTCACCGCGGTGCGCCCGTCGCCGGCCGTCGTCACGGCGTAGCCGTTCTTCTCGAGGTTATAGCGCAGCGAGTGCACGATCGCCGCCTCGTCGTCGACGAGCAGGATCTTCTTCTTCGCCGCGCCCGCCGCCGTCACTGAAGGATCACTCGCGCGCCGAACGTCCGCTCGAACAGGTCCGCTTTCTCCATCGCCGCGTCGAGTTCGGTTGAGGCATCGCCGTCGGCCTGCGCGTGGATCACTACGAGCCCGCCTTCGGGGACGGCGGCGACGTCCGTCACCACGCCGAGGTGGCGGATGTCCAGGCCGTCGGCGACGCGCAGCAGCGACGCGAGCACGTCGACCCGCCGCCGGTCGTCCGCGGCGAGCGCGGCGTACTCGAGGTGGGCGGGCTTGGGCATCGCCTTGCGGTAGTAGCGCGCGATCTGCGCGATCAGCACGCGCTCGTCTTGGCTCCAGCCGTCCAGCGGCGTGTTGCGGATCAGGTACGCCGCGTGCTTGTGGTGGCCCGTGTCGGACACGAACCGGCCGATGCCGTGCAGGATCGCGGCCGCCCACACCAAGTCGCGGTCGCCCGGCGCGAGCCCGTGCAGCGGCGCGAGCCGCTCGAACAGCGCGAGCGCGAGGCGCGCGACGTGGCGCTGGTGCCCGCCCCAGTGCTCGTAGCGCTGCGCCAGCTTTTCCACCGATTCGAGGCGCTGCGCGCGCTCGTCGCCCAGGCGCTGCGCGAGCTCGCGGTCGCGGTGCGCGAGGTCGACGACGACGCCGTCGCGCAGCGCGCGCTCGCACACCACGATCTCGTCGCGCCCGAGCATCGTCAGCGCGCCGATCAGCACCGCGTTGCCGGCGACGATGATGTCGGCGCGGCGCGGGTTCATCCCCGGCATGCGCCGGCGCTCGGCTTCGGTCATCAGCGACATCTGGCGCTGCAGCGCTTCGAGCCGCGCGCGCGAAAGCGTGTAGCCGTGCACGCCTTTGACCGCGATCCCTTGCTGTGCCGCGTCGAGCGCGGCGAGCCCCATGATCGTCCCCGACGTGCCGATGGCGACGTCGAGCCGGTAGTGCCGGATGCGCTCGGCCAGCGGGGCGAGCACCTCGGCGACATGCGCCTCGAGCTTGCGCACCGCGCGCAGCGGATCGGATTTTCCGCGCACGAACGCGTCGTACAATCGCAGGCTGCCCAGCTTGACCGACTCGACCAGATACGGCCGGTCGCCGTCGGCGACGACGAACTCGGTCGAGCCGCCGCCGATGTCGACGATGCACGCAACGCGGTCGTACAGCGGGTAGCCGTTCGCGACGCCGAGGTGGATCAGGCGCGCTTCTTCCAGGCCGTCGAGGATCTCGAGCTTTAGCCCCGTGCGCGCGGCCACCATGTCGCGGAACTCGCTGCCGTTATCGGTCTCGCGCACCGCCGACGTCGCGACGGCGCGCACGCTCTCCGCGCCTTGCGCCAGCGCGGCGTCGTTGAACTTCGCGATCGCGTCGACGCCGCGTTCCATCGCCTTGCGCGAGAGCTGCCCGCTGGCGAGCGCGTCGTCGCTGCCCAGCCGCACCATCTCGCGCGCCTTGTAGACCACGCGCGAGGTGTCGAACGCCGAATCCAGCTCGACGACGATCAGGTGGATCGAGTTCGTCCCGACGTCGATCGCACCGAAGAGCATGGGTGCTCTACGTGGCTTTCTTGCGCACTTCGACGCCGGCGGCGCGTTCGTAGAACGTCGCGACCGACGAATAGTCGTCGCGGCCGTGGCCTTCGCCCGACGTCGCGGTGTACATCTGGTAGGCCAGCGCGCTCGACGGCATCGGGACGCCGATCGCCTTGGCCGAGTCGAGCGCCGCCGCGAGGTCTTTGCGCAGCAGGTCGAGCGCGAAGCCGGGCTTGTGCGAGCCCGACAGCCAGCTCTGCGGCAGCCAGTTCTGCAGCAAGTAGTTCGAGCCGGTGGCGGTCGCGATGACGCCGAGCACGGCGTCGATGTCGGCACCCGCTTTCGCCGCGAACGTCAGCGCTTCGATGTTCGCGAGCATCGTGCTGGAGATGATGATTTGGTTGACGAGCTTGACCACCTCGCCCATCCCGATGCCGCCGACGTGATTCGGCGTGCCCATCGCTTTGAGCACGGGCGCCGCCGCGGCGAAGTCTTCGTCGGATGCGCCGACCATGATGGTGAGCGTGCCGGTGGTCGCGCGCGCCGGTCCGCCGGATACGGGCGCATCGACGAAACGGTAGCCGCTCGCGCGCAGGCGTGCGTCGAACGCGCGCGTCGCGACGGGCGAGATCGTCGACATGTCGATGAACAGCGCGCCCGGTTGCGCGCCGCTCGCCGCGCCACGGTCGCCGAACAGCACCTCCTCGACCTGCGGCGCATCGGGCACGCACGTCACGACGACGTCGCACGAAGCGCCGACACCGGCCGGATCGCCGCCGTCGTGCGCGCCCTGCACGCCCAGCCGCTCGACGGGTTCGCGGTTGCGGTGCGCGCACACGGTGACGTCGTAGCCCGCGCGCAGCAGCGACGCCGCCATCGGCTCGCCCATCGCTCCGACGCCGACCATTCCGACCTTCAATGCCATAGAAGCCGCCGCGTACGGCGCCCGGAACGCGACGGCCTGCGGCGAACCGAACGCGGGTGCTGCTCGCCTTCATCCGCCTTTCACGGCCGTTGTTTCTGTACGGCGGGTTCGCGGGCGTCGCGCTCGGTGCAGCGGTCGCGCACGCGGCCGGACTGCGGCTCGACGTCGCAGCGTACGTGTGGGTGCAGGCGCTGGTGACGTCGTTCCAGCTCATGGTGCATTACGCGAACGACTACTTCGACCGCGAGGCCGACGCGCACGCGACGCGCACGGCGTGGTCGGGCGGCAGCGGCGTGCTCACGGCCCACATGCTGTCGCCGCGGGTCGCGCTCGTCGCGGCGCTCGTCTGCGCGGCGCTCGGCCTTGTCGTCACGGCGCGCTTCGCGCTGGCCGGCAACGCGCCCGTCGCCTGGCTTGGGCTAGCGATCGGCGTGCTCGCATGGTGCTACTCCGCGCCGCCGGTCCGGTTCGCGGCACGCGGCCTCGGCGAGCTCGACGCGGCGCTCGTCGTGGCGGTGCTGGTGCCGCTGGCCGGCTTTGCGGCGTTCGCGCAGCGGATCGGCGAAGCGATGAACGGCGCCGTGACGACGACG
>JALZBE010000247.1:3974-5279 GCA_030947665.1 Vulcanimicrobiota bacterium
CGATGATGCTTTGCGTCGAGCTGCCTGACACCGGCGCCGATCTCGCCGCGGGCAAGCGCAACCTCGTCGTCCGCTGGGGCCCCGCTCGCGCCTGGCAGCTCATCATGATAACGGCCGTGATCGCGGTCGCGCATGCGGTCGTCTACGCCTACCGGGCCGAGGCGGGCCCGTGGCTGGTCGCGCTGGCACCGGCCGGCGGGGCCGCGTCCCAGCTGATTCGGCTGGCGCGCGGCGACCCGCGGCCCGCGTCGATCGCGCTCTGGGGCGTGGCGCTGTACGCGACGACGGTCACCGGGCTGGCCGTCGTCTTCGCGACGCTCGCGCCGCGCTGACCGCACCTAGGGGCCCGCGGCGGCGACGGTCGTCGTTGCGCCGCAGCGGCGCGGAGCGCACAATGGTCCGGATGGCGTCCGGCCGAAACCGGCGCACCGAACCGTTCGCACGCCAAGGGGAACCGACAGGATGCTTGCTTCGATCCGCCGCCCGACGTTCGAGGACCTCAATCTCTCGACCGGCAAGCGCGCCCGCCTCTGGAACATGATGTACGCGCACGGCCCCGCCAACGGGACGCTGATGCTGCTGCCGATCGACCAAGGCCTCGAGCACGGTCCGGTCGACTTCTTCGAAAACCCCGACGCGCTCGACACCGACTGGGTCTTGCGGCTGGCCGTGGAGGGCAACTTCTCGGGCATCGCCTACCACATCGGGCTCGCCGAGAAGTACCATAAGCAGTACGCCGGCCGCGTCCCGCTCGTGCTCAAGGTCAACGGCAAGACGAACGTTCCGCCCGACGACGAGTCGTTCTCGTCGATGACCTCGTCGGTGGAAGACGCGGTGCGGCTGGGCGCGAGCGCCGTCGGCTACACGCTGTACGTCGGTTCGCCGAATCAAGCCGCAGACTTCGAGCAGGCCAACGAAGTGCGCCGCGAGTGCGAGCGCTACGGGATGCCGCTGATCGTGTGGGCGTACCCGCGCGGTTCCGCGATCAAAACCAAGGGCGGACAGGACTCGCTGTACGCGGTCGACTACGCCGCGCGCGTCGCGTGCGAGATCGGCGCCGACATCGTCAAGCTCAACGTGCCGAACGCGGAAGAGGCCGCCGCCGCATCGCCCAAACCGTACAACACGCTGACGATGAGCGAGGCCGACGGTCTGCGCAAGGTCGTCAAGTCCGCGGGTCGCACGCTCGTGCTCGTGTCGGGCGGTTCGAAGATGGGCGACGACGACACGATCCACAAAGCGCGCCTCGCGATGGAGACCGGCTGCGTGGGCTTGATCTTCGGGCGCAACATGTGGCAGCGCAAA
>JALZBE010000248.1 GCA_030947665.1 Vulcanimicrobiota bacterium
CAGCGCGAAATGCCCCTCGGCGACGAACGCGGCGAGCGCCGCCTGCAGCGGAAACGCCGGCCCGCCCGATGCGATCGCACGCGCGGCCGCGAACGCGTCGACCAGCGCGTCGGGCACGACGATCCATGCGACGCGCAGCCCCGGCGCGAGCGTTTTGCTGAACGTGCCGACGTGCAGCACGCGCGTGGCGTCGAGCCCCTGCAGCGCGGGCAGCGGCGCGCCGTCGTAGCGAAACTCCGCGTCGTAGTCGTCCTCGACGACGTATGCGTTCGCGGCGCGCGCCCACGCGACCAGCTCGAGCCGCCGCCGTAAGCCCATCACGACGCCGGTCGGATACTGGTGCGACGGCGTTACGTACGCGAGCCGCGCATCGGCGGGCGCGCGCGCGAGGTCGAAACCGTCGTCGTCGAGCGCGACCGGTACGAGCTCGCCGCCCGCGGCGGCCACCGCGTCGCGCATCGCCGAATAGCCGGGATCTTCGACCGCCACCGCGTCGCCGGGATCGACGAGGACGTCGGCGATCAGCGCGAGCGCGGCGCGCGTCCCTTCGACCACGATCACGTTGGCCGCGCCCAGCGTGACGCCGCGCGTTTGCCGCAGCTGCGCGGCGATGGCCTCGCGCAGCGGACGATAGCCGCACGGGTCGCCGTACCCGCGCGTTGCGTCCGCGTCGAGCCAGCGGTTCGCGATGCGCCGCCACACCGCGGCGGGGAACAGCGAGAGATCGGGCACGCCGGGGCGGAACAGCCCGGGTTCACTGCCGCCCTCGGGGTCGCGCGCGTTGACGAACCGTTGCGCGCGCACCGACAGCCTCGGCGCGACCGCGGTCAAGGCGTCGACGCTGCGCGCGCGCGGCGTCAGCCCGCTCGCGACGTACGTCCCGGCACCGACGCGCGTCTCGAGGTAGCCCTCGGCGACGAGCTGGTCGAGCGCCTGCGTGACCGTGTTGCGCGACACGCCGAGCTGCTGCGCGAGCGTGCGCGACGCGTGCAGCCGCGTGCCGCCGGCCAGCTCGCCGGCGAGGATCGCGTCGCGCAAGTGCGTCGCCAGCTGGCGGTGCAGCGCGATCGCCGACGTGCGGTCCGGAAAGAACGACACCGTCCCTGCGCCTGTCGACCGCGAGCGGGTCAGCTGCCGAGCGTAGGCGAGCTGAGATCGAGCTCGTCGGACCGGATCACGCGTACGTCGGCATACGTCCGCGCGATCTCGCTCGCGAACTTCGATGCGTCGCCCACGAGCACGACGAAGTCGTCGGGCACGAAACCGCGCGCCGCGAAGTCGCGCACCGCCGCCGCATCGACGCCTTGCACGCGTCGCGTGTACTCCGCGAGCTCCGTCAGCGGCACGCCGTACAGCGCATGTTCGGCGAGCGAGCCGGTGATGCCGTCGATCGTTTCGATCGAGCGATGGAACGAGCCCGTCACCGTCGCCTTGCGCGACACGAGATCGTCATCGGTCGCGGGTGCGTCGACCAGCGATCGTATCACCGCAAATGCGACCTCCGTCGCCTCGGCCGCACGGGTGTGATCGATCAGCGTGGACACGCTGAACAAACCGGGCATGCGGCGCACGGCCAGGGACGCGCCGGCGCCGTACGACAGCCCGCGCTTGACGCGAATCTCCTGATTGATCCGGCCGCTGTACCCGTGCAGCACGGCGGCGGCCACCGTCGCCGCGTAATAATCCGGCGAACCGCGCGCGATCGACACCCGTCCGACGATCAACGCGGTGCGCCCGGCGTCGGGCTTGTCGACGATCACGACGCGCGTGCGCGGCGGCGGTATCGTGGCTTCGCGCGGTGCATCGAGCGGCGTCGAAGGCGCGCGCCACGCGCCGAGCTCGCGATCCGCGAGCGCGAACGCGTCGTCGATCTCGAGATCGCCGCCGATCACGAGCACCGCGTCGTCGGGCCGGTAGAACCGCTCGTGGAACCACGCGACGCGGTCGCGGCTGAGCGCGGGCAGCGTCGTGACCGTGCCGGCGACGGGATGGCCGTACGGCGCGCCGCCGTACGCCACGCGCTGCGCGACGAGGCGCGCGACCGCGCCGGGATTTGCGTACGTCAGCGCAAGATCGGAGACCGACTTCGTGCGCACCCGGTCGACCTCGCGCGGCGCAAACGCCGGCCGCCGCAGAATCTCATCGAGCAGCGCGAACGCGTACGGAAACGCCGGCGTCGTTGCGCTCACGCTCAGCAGCGACGCGTCGAAGCCCGAACCGGCGTCGAGCCGCGCGCCGAGCGCGTCGGTGGCGGCGGCGAGCTCCGTCGCGCTGCGCGCCGTCGTCCCTTGCGCGAGCAGCACGGCGACCAGCGCGGAGAGGCCCGCCTCGTCCTCGCGCTCCACCGCGCTCCCGCCTCGCACGACGAGCTGCGCCGCGATCAGCGGCAGGTTGCGCTGCGAGAACGCGACGACGCGCAACCCGTTGTCGAGCACGCGTTCGGACGGCGCCGGCAGCGTCGCGTCGCGCGGCGCCGCGGGCGCGGGGAGCGCCGACGCCGTCATGCGGGCAGGTACTCCACGACGGTGCGGTTCTCCGGGCGAAGATACGTGCGCGCGACGCGCACGACGTCGTCGCCCGTGACCGCGAGATAGCGCGCGAGGTCGCCGTTGACCAAGCCCGGATCGCCACGCTCCGCCGCCGACTGCACCAGCAGCAGCGCGATGCCGCTGTTCGTCTGCCGCGAGCGCACGACGCTGCTCGTGATCTGCGTGCGCGCGCGGATCAGTTCGACCTCGTCGGGCGGCTCCGCCCGCACGCGGTCGAGCTCGACGGCGAGCGCGGCCCGCGCGTCGGCCAGCGCGACGCCGTTCGCGCACGTGACGCGCAGTCCGAAAAGCCCCGGATGCTCGCGCAGATCGGCCGCGGCATTCGCGTTCGTGGCGACCTGCTTGTCGTACACCAGCGACGTGTACAGGCGCGACGAGCGCCCCGCCCCCAGCACCGTTTCGAGCACCTCGAGCGCGGCCGCGTCGGGATGCGCCGCAGCGGGGATGTGATACACCTCTTCGGCGGCCGCGAGCGGGACGTTCGCGGCGCGGTACTCGAACGTGCGCTCCGCGGTCTGTTCGGGCTCGACGGCGCGCACGCGCGGGATCGCGGGCGCGGGCGTCGGGATCGCGCCGAAATAGGCATCGATCCAGCGCGACGCTTCGGCGGCGTCGAAGTCGCCGGACACCACGAGGATCGCGTTGTCGGGCCGGTAGTATGTCGCGTGGAACGCGACGACGTCGTCGAGCGACGCGGCGTTGAGCTCGTCGGGGCTACCGATCACGCCGCGGCGGTATGGATGGACGGCGTACGCTTCGCGGTTGACGAGCTCGTCGAGCATGCCGTACGGTTCGGCGAGGATGCGCTGGTCGTACTCGCCGATCACCACGTCGCGTTCCGTCGCGAAGTTCGCCGCGTTCACGTCGAGCGACGCGAGCCTGTCGGCCTCCGCCCACAGCAGCCGCTCGAGGTGGTTCGACGGCACGACTTCGTAGTAGTTCGTGATGTCTTCCGACGTGAAGGCGTTGTTGAAACCGCCGACGTCTTCGGTGAGCCGGTCGATCGTCTCGGGCGCCGTGCGCGACGTGCCTTTGAACATCAAATGCTCGAAGAGGTGCGCGAACCCCGAGCGACCCGGCGGGTCGTCCTTGCCGCCCACGCGGTATGCGACGTTGATCGCGACCGACGGCACCCGGCGGTTGACCACGAGGATGACGCGGAGACCGTTGGCGAGCGTGCGGTCGACGAAGCTGATCGGCGCGACGTCGATCGCGATGGCGGGGATGGTCGGTAAAGCGGACACGGGCTCTCGATTCATCCCCATACGGCGCCTTCGTACCTCCCGGCGCTCGACCGGCGCGATCCGCGCCGATCATGCGAGATCGGATTGACAATCGAACATATGTTCGATAGAGTTAGCCTCCCATGGGCGTCGATCCGGCTTTCGCAGCCCTTCGCGACCGTCTCGACCGCCGTCACCGAGAGGCGACGGCGGCGGCGTTCGCGCTCGGCGACGAAGCGTTGGTCCGGACCGAGATCGCCGCGCTCGATGCCGCGCTGGGTGGCGGCTTTCCACGCGGAACGATCGGGACGCTCGAGGGACCGCCGAGCTCCGGACGGAGCGCGCTCGCCGCGCGGCTCCTGGGGGCGGCGACGCGGCGCGGGCTGGGAGCAATCGTGGGGGTGCGCTTGTTTCCGCCCGCGCTCGCGGCGGCGGGCGTGCGGCTCGAACGGCTGCTGATCGTCCAGGCCGAGGAGCCGGTGGACATCGCGCGCGCGGCCGACATCGTGGTTCGCTCGGGCGCGTTCACCGTCGTCGTGATCCCGACGCTGCCGAGCGGGCGCGGCACGGGCTCCGCCACGTGGACGCGGCTCGCGAGCCTGACGCACCGCGCGAACGCGCTGCTCGTCGCGCTCGGCGACGAAGCGTCGGCGGAGCTGCGCTACTTCGCGTCGGTGCGGCTCGAGACGGCGATCGAGCGCGTGCGCTGGAACGGCCCCGCCGGCCATCTCGGCGAGCTCGCGGGCTACGACGTGCGCGCAATCGTGCGCAAGCACAAACGCGCCGCCCCGATAGGCGACGCGCTGGTGCGATGCGAGCCGTTCGAAGATCGGCCGCTGCCCGCCGACGTGCGCGAGCGCGAACTGGTCGCTACGGCGCCCGCAGCGGCCGCAGCAGCATGGTGACGCCGCCGGCCGCGGCGAGCGCGTCGGCACCGACCGCGAGCGCGCGCTCCGCGCGCGACGCGCTGGGACACGTCAGATCCGGCGACATCTTTCCGCGATATGCGACGTACGTCGACGAACCGAACGACGCGCTCTTCATGCACGCCGCGCGCGGCAGCTTGTCGAGCGCGCCCGCGGCGCGCAAATCGGCGAAGAAGCGTTCGACGAGCGCGAGCGACACGTGCTTACGAACCGCGGCGTCGGCCTGCTGCAGCGCGGTGGTGCCGTCGGCGTACACGCGCAAGCGGTACCCGGCGCTGTTGGTCGACCCGGAGTTCACGATCAGCGCCTCGTCGGCCGCGGTCGGAATCCGCGCCGCGGGAACGAGCGGCGATCCGGACGGTGTCGGTATCGGCCCGTACGTCGGCACCGCAAAGGCAAGAGCGAGAATCAGCGCGTGCAGCATGCTCGTTTCAACGTTGTAGCCGTGCCCGTCGTCTGCGTTTGGGTTCCGGCATTTCGTCTCGCCGTTGCGGGGCTGACGCAGCCCGGCGTCGACCTCGACGCGCCGCTCGTGCTCGCGGACCGCATCGAGCGCGGGCGCGTCGTAGACTGCAC
>JALZBE010000249.1 GCA_030947665.1 Vulcanimicrobiota bacterium
CGCGGCGCAGCACGGCCGCGTGGTCGCCGTACGTCCTCGCGCTGACGAGCGGCGCGCTGGTACTGTTCATCGCGCTCGTCGCCGAGCCGGCCGCCGAACCGCTCAAGCCGATCCCGCCGATCGCGCGCACCATCGATGCGGGCCGCAAGCCGGGCGACATCGTTGCGATCGGCGGCGTGAGCGGCGGCAACGGGCTGCTGTTCTACACGACGCCGCCCGTGCGCGACATCAAGAACAACGCCGGGTTCGTCTCGACGATCTGCCCGGGCGGCGACGCCTGGATCGTCGCGCGCCCGCAAGACGCGCAGCGTCTGGCCGAGCTCGCGCGGTCCTTTCGCCGCACGGCCGAGATCGTTATGCGAACGCCGTTCGCGCAGCGCCCGCGCGCCGCGCTGCTGCACGTCGGCGGCGCGGACTGCTCCGGCGGTTAGCGCGGCCGGATTTCTCACCGGGCCGGACGAAATTCCATGGCCGCGCCTGAATTCGACGGCGCATATCTCCAGCGCACATGCAAATCGAGGGTGATGATGCAGACGACACGTTTGATCTCCGCGCTTGCGAGCGCGACGTTCCTCATCGGCACCGCGCACGTGGATGCCGCGTCCGCCCAAACGTCGCCCACCACGCCGGCGATGCAGGCGACGACCGGCCCGATGACCCCGCCCGCCGGCGTCATCGGCGTGCTGGCGCTCGACGCGCGCCATCTGCGCGCGCGGCGCACCGCGGCGGGATACACGCTGACCGGTCAGGCGCAAGTAAAAGACGCGTGCCAAGCGGCGCGTTTCGACCCGTCGCTGCTCACGATCTTCCCGCCGCAGTTCAACCTCGTCCAGTTCCGGCGCCCGGGCACGATGGGCGTGCTGTGCATCCAGAAGCTCATCTGGGTCATCGCGCAGCCGCGCATGGTGACGAGCGCGCACCCGCCGGCGTTCGTCACGGTGCGCACGCAAAAGGGCGTCACCCGCGTACCGGTCCGGTAGCATCGCGAGCTGCCAACGGCAAAGCGGTGGGCCGCCGCAGCGGGCCGAAGGTTCTCGGCGGCGACCGCGCTGCTCGCGGCCGTGAGGGAACGGTCATGAACTTCATCGACGAGATCGGCCTGGCGGAGCTCGAAGTCATGGAGCCCGTCGCGGAATCCGACCAGTTCGCGATCTACGCGGCCGGCGCCGACACGTATCTGCTGGTGCAGCGCCACAACGGCACGCCGTGGACGGCGCTGCGGCTGTCGGGCGACGGCATCTTCCGCGTGGGCTCGCTGCTCATCGACGCGATGCGCCACCTCTACCGCGACGTCGCGTCGAACCTGTCACCGATCGCGCTCGAAGCAAACGCGAGACGCCGCGATTGAGCACCGATGCCGTGGGAGCCGACAGGAGCGACACCGAATCCATCAACGTGGAAGACTCTGCGCTGCGCCGCGCACGTCGACGAGCTACTTGGACCGGTCGAGTTCTTCGGGCCCGGAATGCTCAGGCCGTCGAAGCAGCGGAGCGCGCTTGGTGGCTTACGACCTCCGCATGCGAGCGCATCAACATGGTTGATGAAGTATCCGCAGCGGCGTTTGCCATGTCTGGAATAAATTTGCGTGAACAGCGACTTCAGCGATCTGTTACGCGAGTTTTGCGCCGCCGGCGTTAGATTCTTGCTCGTCGGTGCGCATGCGTTGGCGGTCCACGCGGAGCCGCGAGCGACGGGCGACTTGGACGTATGGATTGCATCCGATCGCGAGAATGCGGCCCGAGTGTATGCTGCGCTCGCGAAATTCGGTGCGCCCCTCGAGAAGCTAGCCATCGAGGACTTTGCAAGCGACGACTTGATCTATCAAATGGGCGTCGTTCCTGTGCGTATCGACGTGATTACAGCGGTCGACGGGGTCTCATTCGACGAAGCATGGCCTGGTCGTGTCGAGGTTGAGATCGACGGCCTCAATGTGCCCGTGATAGGACGAGCAGCGTTTCTTGTGAATAAGCGCGCGAGCGGACGGCCGAAGGATCTAGGTGACGTTGAGCTCGTCCTTCGGCACCATCCGGAAGACCGAGACATGAAAACGAGCCCGCCGGCGTAGCGGGCTCGCTTTTTTTGTTCAGCCCGAACCGAATTTACTTGCCGCCGGCGGCGACTTGCGCTTCCGTCACCGTGCTCGCTTTGTTGCCCCAGGCGTTGCGGATGTAGGTGATCACGTCGGCGATCTGCGCGTTCGTGAGCGTGCCCTTCCAGGCCGGCATCTGCTGGTCGTACGACTGGCCCTTCACATCGATCTTGCCTTTGAGCCCGTTGACCAGCACGCCGATCACGGGCTTCGGATCGCCCGTCACGAACGGGTTGGCCGCCAGCGGCGGGAACTGGCCGGCGATGCCTTCGCCTTTGGCGCCGTGGCAGCCGACGCAGTTCGCGGTGTAGACCGTCGCGCCGTTGGCCGCGGTCGCGGGCGTGGTGCCCTTCGCCGAGCTGCCTGATGCGCTCGACGTGCCGGCCGGGCCGGTTTGCAGCGCGCCGCTGCTGCTCGCCGCGGCGGCCACCGGTGCGTTCGGGCCGATGAGGTTGTGCGCGAGCTGTTGCTGGACGACGTTGGACTGGCCGACGAAACTCAGCGCGATCGCGCCGATCATGACGAGCGCCGTTCCGGCAAGCACCCACGGGCGCCGCGACAAGCGGCGCGACGGGTTCTTGTCGACGAACGGCAGGACGAGCAGCAGCACGACGAGCAGCGTCGGACCGACGATCGTCGCGAAGAGCGTCGCGATCTGCGTGATCTGCGGCGGAAACTTTCCGACGACGTCGAGCAGTGCGTACAGCGCGAGAAAATACCAGGCGGGATACGGAACGAACACCGCGTCGTTGGGATCGGCCTTCGCGTCGAGCGGCGCCGGTGAGAACCACGCGAGCGCGACGATGAGCGCGAACATCGCGAACGAGAGCACGGTGTCCATGAAGAGCTGCTCCGGCCAGAAGCGGCCGGGTTTGAGCTTCGGCGCTTCGTCGATCGGCGGCCCCGCCGGACCGTTCCAGCGAAAGATCGCGAGATGCATCCCAACCAGGCCGATCAGCAGCGCGGGCACGAGCCACACGTGGATGCCGAAGAACCGGGTGATCGTCAGCGTGCTGATCCCGTTGCCGTCCTGGAGAAAGTTCAACACTGCCTGACCGAGCACCGGCGCGTTGCCCGAGATGTTGATCGCGACGCGCGACGCGAGCAGCGCGTTGAGATCCCACGGCAGCAGATAGCCGGTGAGGCCGAGCACGAGCGTCATGATGAACAGCAGGACGCCGACGATCCACTGCAGCTCGCGCGGTTTCTTGTACGCGCCCCACAACAGCCCTTGCAGCAAGTGCATGAGCATGAACGCGATCATCGCGGACGCGCCCCAGTAGTGCAGCGACAGGACGAAATGGCCGAACGGGACCTTCTCCATCAGGTACTTCGTCGATTCGTATGCGGTCGCGGTCGACGGCACGTAATGGAACGTGAGGAAGATACCCGTCGCGATCTGGAGGATCAGCGCGAACATCGTCGCGCTGCCGAACGCATACCAGTAGGAAGCGCCGCCCGGAACGTCCTCGGTGAGGAATCCCTTCGTCGCGGTAACGACGCCGGTGCGCTGGTCGAGCCAAGTCAGCATGAAGCCGGGTTCTCCTTCATCCGACCTTCTGGATGATCAGCTGCGGCGCGTTGAACTTGTACTCGATCCACGTGATCTGCACTTTGCCTTGGTATTCGCGCAGCGGCAGCGGATCGAGCCCGCGCAGCGCCGGACCCGCCTCGTGCACGCCCAGCTCGCTGTACTCGGAGCCGTGGCACGGGCAGATGAACTTATTCGCTTTCTCGTTCCAGCTGTACTTGCAGCCGAGGTGCGGGCAGATCGGGCTGAACACCACGAAGCCCATGGTCACCGCGGGATACGGCAACTTGTCGACGCCTTCGAACAGTTCGGGGCGCGCTTTTTTCATCTGCTCGTCGGTCGCTTTTACCGCGTAGACGAACTGCTCGGTGTCGGTGGCGCCCAGATAACCGTTCGTCTCGTGGACGTTGAACGTCACTTTGACCGGAGCGTTGGTCGCTTTCTTGAACGCGTCGGCCTGTTCGGGCGTCAGGCCCGACCACTGGTCGGCCGACGCGTCGGGCGCCGGGATCAGCGAGCCGAGCAGCGGGATGACCAGGCCGAGTCCGATCACGCCGCCGAGCGCGACGACGGCGTTCGCCATGAAGACGCGCCGAGTCTGTTCTTCCGGCGTGCCGGGGTCTTTGTACGCCTCTGCGTGAGCCACGATCTCTCCTCGTTGACAGGGCGGCGAGTCCGCTTTCGTTGGCCGCTTACCCCGTAGTGTACGCAACGGCCCCGCAAAACTCGCGTACCTTCGTAGGAGCCGCGGGCGGTCCCCTGCGCCGGGCCGAGCGGCTGGGGTTCACCTAGGCGGCGGCTCGGCGCCGCAGCGCCCGCCGTGGGTCGTTCGGGGCCCGAACGGGAAGAGTGGGCAGGTGAACGACCAGGAGCTGCACCAGCAGATCGAACGCCTCGTGGCCGAGGAGCATCAGTTGCTGGAAAAGGGCGGCACCACGTCGTCCGACGAGCGTACCCGCCTCGGCGACATCAACGTCCAGCTGGACCGGCTGTGGGACCTCCTGCGGCAGCGCCGCGCCCGCGAAGAGTTCGGACAAGATCCGGACGTCGCGCACGAGCGCAGCGCGGAGACCGTCGAGAAATATCTCCAGTAGGAACGCCTCCGCTCCGCTGACGCGCCGCGACGGCGTGAAGGAGTGGCTAGAAGCGGCGTGGGGGGCCGTTGAAGCGGCGCGGACGTTTCGGTGGGCGTTCCGCGGCGGTTTCGATCGTGATCGTCTTTTCTTGCAGCGGCGTATTGTTGAGCGCTTGAATCGCGGCGGCGGCGAGCTTCGCGTTGGGAACGAACACGTACGCAATGCCCTTGCGGCGGCGCGTGCGCCGGTCGCGCGGCAGCGCGACGCGCTCCGGGTCGGCGCCGTACGGCGCGAAGAGCTCCGCGATCTCCGTGCTCGCGACGCCGCGCGCAATCCCGCGAATCAGTAACCGAACCTCGCCAAACCGTTCCACCCGGCCCGCGTTTCCCGGCGCGCGGTCCGGCGTCCTTGAAGGCCCTACGACGAGCAGCTTACCGACAAGCCCGCGTATTGCGCGGGCGCCGCGTGCGTCCACGCCGCGTGCTCGGGGTGCTCGTCGAACGGGGCGCGCAGCACGTCGAGCACGGCGCCGGCGATGGTGTCGTCCCCCGCCTCGCACGCCGCGATCGCTTCTTGC